>CAYFKI010000067.1:0-6769 GCA_964343525.1 uncultured Cyanobium sp. | reverse complement strand
ACCACCAGCTCCTTCTCGCGGGTGAATCCCAAGACCGACGGGGTGGTGCGGGTGCCCTCCGCGCTGGCGATGACCTGGGGGCGTCCGCCTTCCAGGACGGCCACCACAGAGTTGGTGGTACCCAGGTCGATTCCGACTATTCGACCCATGAACGCCGCCGTCCCATCCAACAGGCTGTCGAACCTCAAAAATACCGGGCCCGGGCGTTAAACACGACTTAATGCGGGTTTGGGGGGCTGTTCGTAAATTCGAAGGGCTAGTTGCGTGCCGTCAGGCACCGCCGGCACACCGATCTGCCACTGATCTCAGCTCGTCCGAGATCCAGCCTTTCCCCCATGCCAACGGATCCAAGCCTTGCCGTGCCACAGGTTCCTGGATCCCCGCAGGACGCTTTCACCCTGAGGCGACGGCCACCCTCGGAAAAATTGGTGGATATCGGCTTCCGGCAGCTGAGCTTCAGCCTCGCCTCGCTGGTGGCCATCGTGCTGCTGGGAATTTTTCTCACGGTGTTTGGCCAGGCCCGGGAAGCCATCGGCCAATTCGGGCTCAACTTCCTCACCACCTCCGACTGGGATCCCGGCAACGACAACTACGGCGCCTTTGTGGCGATCTACGGCACCCTGGTGAGCTCCCTGCTGGCCCTGGTGATTGCCGTTCCCCTCGGTGTCGGTACGGCAATCTTTATTACGGAAGATCTGATCCCGGTCCCCGTGCGCGAGGCGATTGGGCTGATGGTGGAGCTGCTGGCGGCACTGCCCTCGGTGGTGCTGGGGCTCTGGGCGATCTTCGTGATGGAGCCGGCTATCCGCCCCGCCCTGAACCTGCTGCATACCCTGTTGGGGTGGAGCCCGTTTTTCAACACCGTGCCCCAGGGCCCGGGCATGGCCCCCGCGATCTTGATCTTGGTTGTGATGGTGTTGCCCATCATCACGGCCATATCGCGCGATGCCCTCAACCAGGTGCCGATCGAACTGCGCCAGGGGGCCTATGGCATTGGCACGACCCGCTGGGGGGCGATCTTCAATGTGATTTTGCCGGCAGCGATTTCAGCGATTATTGGCGGGGTGATGCTGTCCCTGGGAAGGGCCATGGGTGAAACCATGGCCGTGACCATGATCATCGGTAATTCGCTCAATTTCGATCTCTCGCTGTTGGCGCCCGGCAACACCATTGCCTCGATGCTGGCCAACCAGTTCGGGGAAGCCGACGGGATCCAGGTGTCGGCCCTGATGTATGCGGCCCTGATTCTGATGGTGCTCACCTTTGTGGTGAATGTGGCTGCCCAATGGATCGTGCGGAAACTCAGCCTGCGCTATTGAGTCGTTGACGCAGTCCGCTACTGAGCGGCCATTCCCACTCCTTCGCTTCCTCGCTCCGCCCGATTCCCCTCCCCTGATGGCCCCCCACACCACCATCACCTACGCCAACTCCGATCTGTTTGATCGCAGGCCCCTGTTCTTTGATCCCAACCTGCAGCGCAACCGCATCAACCAGTTGCTCACAGGTATTGCCTGTGTGTTTGCGGCGATTGCGGTGTTGCCCCTGGTGTTGGTGCTGGGTCACGTGCTGGTGAAGGGGGCGCGCATGATCAGCTGGACCCTGTTTACCGAATTACCCCCTGCGCCTGGGCTGGAAGGGGGCGGTATTGGCAATGCCGTTCTGGGCACGATTGTGGTGACAGCGATTGCCACCTTGATCGCCGTGCCGGTTGGCGTGGGAGGGGGCATTTTTCTGAGTGAATACTCCCAAGGTGGTTGGTTCGCCAACTTCATCCGTTTTGGCAACGACGTGCTGGCCGGGGTTCCCTCGATCATTGCCGGCGTTTTCATCTACGGGCTGGTGGTCGTCACCAAGATCTTTTTTGATCAGAGCTATAGCGCCGTGGCCGGTGGCATTGCCCTGGCTGTGCTGATGTTGCCCACCGTGATCAAAACCACGGATGAGGGGCTGCGCTTGGTTCCCCAGGAACTGCGCTGGGGGGCCTATGGCGTCGGTGCCTCCAAATTCGTCACCGTGTTTCGCGTGACACTTCCCGCGGCTCTCACCCCTATTGGCACAGGCATTGTGCTGGCGATTGCCCGGGCTGCCGGAGAAACGGCTCCCTTGATCTTCACAGCGCTGTTTTCACCCTTCTGGCCGGAAGGGGTGTTCAATCCGATCGCCTCGATGTCGGTGTTGATCTACAACTTTGCGATCATGCCCTACGAGTACCAAAATGCCCTGGCCTGGGCGGCAAGCTTTGTACTTGTGGTGATGATTCTCGGGGCCAATCTGCTCTCCCGCTGGATCAGCAGCAAGGGAAAAACCTAATGACTGATCCCTAAGCCATTGCAACCGTGCTCCATCGAGCACAGATTCACAGAACCCACAGCTACAGAAGCAACCCACTCCCCAACGTCTCTGATCACAAGCATGGCCAACCCCACCTGCATGACCCTGGAGAACGTGAGCATCTCCTACGGCCATTTCGAAGCCGTAAAAGGGGTGTACATGGAGATTCCCCATGGTGAGGTGACTGCCTTCATTGGCCCCTCCGGTTGCGGCAAGTCGACGGTGCTGCGGGCCCTCAACCGGATGAACGACCTGATCCCCGGTTGCAGCCTCAAGGGCCGTGTGGTGTTCGATGGCCACGACCTCTACGACAAGCGGGTCGATCCTGTGGAGGTGCGCCGACGCATCGGCATGGTGTTTCAAAAGCCGAATCCCTTTCCCAAATCGATCTACGAAAACATCGCCTTTGGCGCCCGGATCAACGGCTACAGGGGCGACATGGATGAATTGGTGGAGCGCTCCTTGCGTAAGGCCGCTGTTTGGGATGAGTGCAAGGACAAGCTCAAGGAAAGCGGCCTTGCCCTCTCGGGTGGCCAGCAACAACGCCTCTGCATCGCCCGGGCGATTGCCACCGAGCCCGAAGTGATCTTGATGGACGAGCCCTGTTCAGCGCTCGATCCGATCTCCACCTTGAAGATCGAAGAAACCATGCATGAGCTCAAGCGCAGCTACACGATCATCATCGTGACCCACAACATGCAACAGGCGGTACGCGTTGCCGATAACACCGCCTTCTTCAATGCCGAGGCAGTGGAAGGTGGCAGTGGCAAGGTTGGCTATCTGGTGGAATTCAATGCCACCGAGCGCATCTTTAACGCACCAACCCAGCAAGCCACCCTCGATTACGTGAGCGGCCGGTTTGGCTAAGGGCAACGTCAGAGGTGCGAACCTCTGTTCGATGCGAAGCCAGCAAATAACTCTGTAAAAACTTGAGGAGATAAGTCTTGGCGTGCTGAGTCTTTATGCCATTTGTCTTTATGCACTCAGCCTTTTGCGCTTGGTTTTCATGTGTGGAGCCTTAACGCGCAAAGTCTTCGCGCATTCGATCTCTATCAGGCACCACAACTAGCGCCAACCAACAGGGCAACAAAGGGCACAAAAAAACCGGCTCAAGGCCGGTTTTTGAAGCGGAGAGGGAGGGATTCGAACCCTCGATAGAGTTGCCCCTATACAGCATTTCCAGTGCTGCGCCTTCGACCACTCGGCCACCTCTCCAGCGGCAAAATGGGGCAGCGGCCAACCTAGCAGCATGACAACCACCCACCCAATCACCATTCACTGGCGGCAGCAGGGTCGGGTGATTCGTCATGACGTTCCCGAAGGGGACTACATCCTGCGCAGCTTTGAAGAGCAGGGTGACCCTCTGCCCTTCAGTTGCCGCAATGGCTGCTGTACGGCCTGTGCCGTGCGCGTGCTGGAGGGGGATATCGACCAGCGAGAAGCCCTGGGCCTATCCAGGGATGTGCGGGCCAAGGGCTACGGCCTGCTGTGTGTGGCCAGGGCCACAGGTCCGCTGGTGGTCGAAACCCAGGATGAGGATGAGGTCTACGACCTCCAGTTCGGACAATTCTTTGGACGGGGCAAGGTGCGCCCAGGGCTGCCCCTCGACGAGGAGTAAACCCTTTTGCTTGCGACCTTTCGCTTTCAACCTGCTTCCTCGCCACCTTTTTCCTTGCCACGATGACGGCCACGCCCCTCCGCCTCAGCGACGAAGCAGCCAGGGCTTCTGGTCTTGGCTCCGATCGAATCGAGCAGCTGGCCCAAGTCGCCCGGGCAGCCGCCGAGAAGGGCGGCCAAGAGCTGCGTCGTCACTTTGGCCAATTGGAGCAGGTGCGTGAGAAGGGGCGCTCAGGTGATCTGGTGACCGAAGCCGACCATGCCGCCGAAGCGGCTGTCCTGGCGCTGCTGGAGCAGGCCACCCCGGAGATCGGGGTACTGGCAGAAGAAAGCGGTAGGCGCCCAAAAGCCGGGGATCTCGAATGGTGCGTGGATCCGCTCGATGGCACCACCAACTACGCCCATGGCTTCCCCTTCTTTGGCACCTCGATCGGCCTGACCTGGCGAGGCCAACCCCTGCTGGGGGCCCTGGCGGTGCCTGCCATGGAGGAAGTGTTCTGGGCGGCCCCGGGGCTGGGCAGCTGGTGCAACGACAAACCGATCCGCGTGAGCACCTGTGCCCGGATCAGCGATGCCCTGCTTGCCACCGGATTTGCCTACGACCGAAGCACCCGGCTCGACAACAACTACGCGGAATTTGCCTATTTCACCCACCGCAGCCATGGCGTTCGCCGGGCCGGCGCTGCGGCCCTCGATCTTGCCTATGTGGCAGCCGGCCGGATGGATGGTTACTGGGAACGGGGCCTCTCCCCCTGGGATCTGGCCGCTGGGGTGGTGTTGGTGGAGCAGGCCGGTGGTGTGGTGTGCAGCTACGACGGCTCACCCCTGGAACTGGTGAGTGGCCGGCTGATCGCCTGCGGACCCCAGCTCCAACCCCTGCTGGTGGATGGCCTGGCCCAGTGCAGCCCCTTGGCGGGAAGCAGTTACGGCGCCAGTGAGCTCGATCACCCGGAGCTGAATCCATAGGATCGGTGGGCTTCTCCAGAGGATTCGATCGCCAATGGCCCTGCAACCTGCCGCTGGCGCGAAAGACCTCAACCCCCGCGAGGTGGAGCGCAACCGCCAGATCAGCGATCAACTCGCGGCTGTTTACCGGTTGTGGGGTTACCAGGAGGTCGCGCCCCCCTCGTTTGAACGGCTCGACACCCTGGAAGCCGGCGGCGGCATCGATAGCCGGGATGTGGTGCGCCTGGCCAGCGATGAACCCTTAGGCCTGCGGCCAGAGCTCACGGCCTCGATCGCTAGGGCCGCCAGCACCCGCCTGGGCCAACGCCCCCGTCCCCTGCGCCTCTGGGCCAGTGGCCCCACCTATCGCAGCAGCATTGCCGATGGGGGTCACCAACGGGTCAGCGAGCAACTCCAAAGTGGCGTGGAACTGCTTGGCGTGCGTTCCGCCGCTGCCGATGCCGAACTGATGCGGCTGCTGTTGGCCGCTGCCGGCCAACTGGGATTGCAAGCCAGTCACGCCCCGATGTTGTTGGTGGGGCACCACGGCCTGCTTAAGGCCCTGCTCAACCAGCTACCAGAGGAGCACCGCAGTGCTGCCCGCTCAGCCCTGACCAGCTTCGACAGCCTGGCCCTGCAGCAGTTGCCCCTGGCCGACGTTGAGAAACAGCGGTTGGCCCATCTGATGCGGCTACGGGGCGAACCGGCCCAAGTGCTTTATCAGCTCGAGCAGTGGCTCGGGCCAGTTCCCCTGATCTCCGAACTGGCGAGCACCCTGGAGGCCGTCGCGCCAGCGGCAGCCCAGTTGGGGGTGAGCGTGCAACTGGATCCCACCTTCCAGCCCCATTTCGCCCTCTACGACGGACTCGTGATCAAGCTGGTGTGCTGCGGGGCTGAAGCACCGGTGGCCATTGCCAGTGGCGGCCGCTACGACGGCTTGGTGGGCCGCTTCTGCAGCGACCCAGCCCAGGCGGCAGGGGTGGGCTTTGGCTTTGATCTCGAAGCGGTGCGGGAGCTGCTCGATGGCCAGGTCCCAGCCCCCGACTCCATCAAACCGATGTTGGTGGCCTATGCCGAACCGAGCCAGCTGGCGAGGGCCCTCGATGCCCTCGAAGCCCTCCATCACGAGGGCAAGGCAGCAGAACTTTTGAGTGATCCCGTCGGCAGCGAAGCAGAAGCCCAGCTGGTCGCTGCCACCCGGGGCTGCCAAGGTTTGCACTGGCTGAGTCCCTAGGATCTGGGCGCCGTTTCGCCCATCCCGCAGCTCCCCCGCCATGGCCCACACCATCGTGACCGACGTGTGCGAAGGGGTCTCCGACTGCGTCGATGCCTGCCCGGTGGCCTGCATCCACCCAGGCTCAGGGGCCAACAGCAAGGGCACGCCCTTTTATTGGATCGACTTCGACACCTGCATTGATTGCGGCATCTGCCTGCAGGTGTGCCCAGTCGCTGGGGCGATCATCCCGGAAGAAAAGGCTGAGCTGCAACGCGCCGGCTAAGGCTCGGGTCGGTTTCCTGCCCATCGGTGGGCCTTGGCGGCAGCCCCCAACTCGGTGGAATCTGGAGCTCCGTTGCCACACATGGGGCTGTGCTTCAAGCCGAACAGGGTCAGATCCAGATCCATACCGAAAACATCTTCCCCATCATCAAAAAGGCCGTTTACAGCGGCCATGAGGTGTTCCTGCGGGAATTGGTGAGCAATGGCGTTGACGCCATCAGCAAGCGGCGGATGGCCGCCATGGCGGGCGACTGCAGCGAAGGAGAGGACCCCAAAATTTCGATCCGGATCGATCGGGAGGCCAACACCCTCACCATCTCCGACACCGGCATTGGCATGACGGCCGATGAGGTGAAGCGCTACATCAACCAGGTGGCC
>CAYFKI010000066.1:0-6961 GCA_964343525.1 uncultured Cyanobium sp. | reverse complement strand
CCCAGGCCGCCCTTTATCTGGCGGGTGCGGAAAAAAGCAACAGCCTGCTGGGCTTCTTTGATGCGCTCAAAACAGTCAAAGCCGCCAACAAGCAGGAGGTACCGGCCCACCTGCGCGATGCCAACCGCGATGGCAAGGCCTTCGGCGATGGGGTGGGCTACCGCTACCCCCATGCCTACGCCGAACACTGGGTGGCCCAGCAGTACCTGCCGAGCAGCCTGCAGGGGGAGGTGTTCTGGCAACCGGGCCGCCTGGGCTGGGAGGGATCCCTGCGCACCCGCCTGCAGCAGCGCCGGGCCGCCCAACTGGCCGCCGCGGCCGAAACCGCCGCCGACCAGAGCCATGTGCTCAGCAGCAGCCCCGACGATCCCCAACTGGAGCGCTGGTTGCAACGGCAAGCCGCGGCCGAGGGAGAACGGCTCGACCAACTGCGCCAGCGGTTTTGGGAAGGCGCGCGCTTCCAGCGCCACGATCGGGTGTTGCTGGTGGAGGCCCATTCCCTGCTCTGGGCCCTCGATCCCCTGGAAGCCGTTCCCGAGGGCGACGTGGTGATCACGGTGCCCGATGGCAACGATCAGGAGCGGTTGAGCGCCCAACTGCAACTGCTCGATTCCCTTCGTCAACCCCGCGTGGTGGTGTGCCCACCGGACCAACCGGCCAGCCTCCACCAGCAGCTCGGCCTACCCAAGCCCAACAAGAAAGCGCCCGCCGAACCCCGGTTTGAGTGGATTGCCGCCCGCCAGCCCTGGCGCAACCTTTCCCCCGCCGCCATCGAGGCCTGGCTCAAGGCCCTGCAAGCGCTGATCAGCCCCAAGGGTCAGTGGCGTCTGCTGTTCAGCACCCCTGAAATCGGGCCCGCCGCTGGCCTGCTCGCGGCCCAGCAAACCAAGCACAAGCCCTCAGCGGTCCTCGGCGATGACCTGCACAGCCTGCTGGTGGCCATGGCTGAAACAGAAGCCCAGCTACTCGCCGAGACCCGGGCCAGCCAGGCGCTGGTGAGCCGTTGGTTAGCAGGCCAGGGCTGGCGGGTGGATCCAACCCGTTGGCAGGAGCCCCTCCACCTCGAACTCACCCCCGCGCGCATCGCGCGCTGGCTCTGCGCTGGCAGTGACTACCGCAACCAATTGGAGGCGATGGGTCACCCACCCCTCACACAAGCCGAGCTGCAGCTCCTTCAGCAGGGCTTTGAACGCCACCTGGGCCAGGCCATTCCCCAGCAGCTGCAGCACACGCTGGTGATCGCCCAGGGCTAGCGGCCCATGGCCCCCACCTGCACCGACGCCACCAAAAAGGCCAAATGGGCCAGAACGGAATCACCGCACTGGGCGGGGCACACCGGATCCACGCCCACGCGCCGGGCTTCGGCAGCGGTTTGGGGCAGCTCAAAACGCACCGGCAGGTCCTGCACAACGGCTGCCGCCGAGAGGGCCCCCTGGCGGGAAGCCTTCAAGATGGCCGAGCGCAGAGCGGCCATCTTGATCGGGGCCGGAGTCCAGGGGGACCAGCCCTGCACCTGCTGGGCGATCAGCGATTGGCCGGCGGGGGAATCCAAAAACACCGACACCGGGGCCACCCCCACGGCATACACCTTGAGCAAGGCGGCGCGAATTTCGGCCGGGCTCCATTCCGTGCGATCGAGATCGTCGAGCAGGCGGCGTTGGCTCACGGGCGCTCCAGCGAGAAACGCCCGCAGCACCTGGCGATCGTCAGCCAACGGGGCCTGGGCGCGGGAGCCAGATGCCGCGGTACGCGCTGAAACCGGGGTGGCCGCACCAGCGTCACAGGCAGGGCTATGGGCCGTGGTGCCCAGGAATCCGAGGGTGACCAACACACCCAGGGCACGGGAAGGGAGCAGCTTTCGATCCATGGCACCTGGCCGCTCTCCGGCCCAGGATACGGGCCCCAGCAGCCCCAGCCAGGCGAGTGGGTTTGGGCTCAGCCCACTACCGCCGCCCAGAGCCAACCCCCGGAGCTCCCCATCGCCGGTGTGACCTCCAACCCCTCATCCAATTGGCGCAAGCCGGCGCTGCTGTGGTCAAAGCACCAGGCCCCCAGCTCCTGGGCGAGCGAGCGGCGGCGCCACTTGATCACCGCCTCCTTCGCCACCCAGCTGGTGAGCACGGCCAAACGCAGTTGATCGCCAGCCATCCCCGCCAACTGGGCCACCTCCTGGGGCGGGAAAAAACGCTGCATCAAGGCGGCCGCATCCAGCCGGCGGTGGCCCCACTCCAGGTCCACCCCGATGGGCCGCGGGGCATAGCCCACCAGCAAGCCGTCGCCGCTGTGGCTGAGGCTCACCCAGCCCCCAGCCAAATCGGGCGGCTGGCCGGGGGGGCTCCGCAGCGGCACCGCCTGGGGAGTGCAGTCGAGGGCGGCAGCGAGCACCTGGCGCATGGCGGCCCGGCTCTGCCAGTAGCGCCTGCGTCCCGCAGGAGCCAAGGCCTCACCCCAAACCAGCTCCTGGGCGCTCAAAACCTGCCCATCCTCTTGACCGTCTGCCTGTCCATCAGCCGTTAGCGCAGAACCCGCCCCAGGGCGTAACCACAGCTGCACCCCAGGCGGCAGGCAAGCCGGCGTGAGCGGCGTGATCTTCACCGATCCCCCTAGGCTCTGGCCATTGTTGCGCTCAAGCCCAATGGCCCTGCAGATCGGTGATCAGGCCCCTGATTTCACGCTGCCCGACCAAAACGGCAACCCGGTGAATCTGGCTGGTTTGCGCGGCCAACGGGTGGTGATCTACTTCTATCCCAAGGACGACACCCCGGGCTGCACCAAGGAGGCCTGCAACTTCCGCGACCAGTGGAGTGCCTTCAAGCAACACGGCATTCAGGTGCTGGGCATCAGCAAAGACGGTGCCACCAGCCACAGCAAATTTGTGGCCAAGTACGACCTGCCCTTCACCCTGCTCACCGACGCGGAACCCTGCCCCGTGGCCGAGGCCTACGGCAGCTACGGCCTCAAAAAGTTCATGGGCCGCGAGTACATGGGGATGATGCGCCACACCTTCGTGGTGGACCCTGAAGGCCGGCTCGAGCAGGTTTACCTGAAGGTGAAGGCCGAAACGATGGCCGATCAAATTCTCAGCGACCTGGGCTTGGCCTAGGGCACAAGGAACGCCAAGGCCTCCATCGCCAGATCGGGGGCCCATGTGAACTGGCCGCTCCCCTGAGCCCCCAAAAGGGCTCTCACCAATGGGTCCAAGAGGGCCCCATCGCCCCCAGTCAGGAACAGCTGGCAGGCCGGCTCCTCTTGCCATACCTGCTGGGCAGCGGTGGCGATCGCCGCCGCCAATCCCCAGCCGACGCCGCTGCGCAGGGCAGCCTCTGTGGCCAGCGGCCAGGCTTCGACAGGGTCTGGGCCAGCCGAATCCCCTAACCCAGCCTGGAGCGATGGCAGCGCAGGCAGCTGGGCCGTGCCCTGACCCAGGGCCTGAAGCTGCAGCCCCGCACCCGCCAGCAAACGTCCACCAACAAAGTGGCCCTGGCCATCCACCCGGGTCAAGCTGAGGGCGGTGCCCGCATCCGCCACCACAACAGGCGCCTGGGCGATCTGCCAGGCCCGCCAACCCACCAGGGCCCGATCGATCCCAAGCCAAGAAGGCAGGGCCTGCAGGGGAACCTGACCCAGGTCGATCCGCCGAGCAGGATCCAACCCTGCCTGATCAGGCACAGCTCCCACCGCCGCCCAAGCAGCCAAGGAATCCCCAGCCGTCCAACCCTGGGCGGGGGGCTGGCTATGCCAACACGCCAACCCCTGCTCAGCGTTGGCCGCCCAATGCCAGCGGGTGTTGCCGATCAACAACCACCGGGCTTGGGTCTGGGCCGCCATCTAGATGCCTTCGCCCATCACCCCAGGCAGGTGGATGCCGCATTCCTGCTTGAGGCCACCAAAGCGGGTGGCGCGGCCGCTGAGATCACCACCTTCAGGGGCACTGGAATGCCAGTCGCCCACGGTGGAATAGCCCTGCTCAAACAGGGGGTGTTGGGGCAAGTCGTGCTCCTGCATGTAATAGAAAACGTCCTTGCGGGTCCAATCCAGAAGGGGGCGCAACGACCAACGCTGCCGCACCGGATCGAGGGGCTGCATGCCGCTGCGGTGGTCGGTCTGGTTGCCCCGCACGCCACTGGCCCAACAGGTGACCCCCAGCCCAGAGAGGGCCGCATCGAGAGGTTCCACCTTGCGTATCCGGTGGTAGAGCTCCAGATCGTGCACTTGGGCGGTTTCCCAGAGGCGGCCATGCAGGGCCTCCATCCGGGCGGGGCTCATCGCGGCCTGGGCCACATGCACCTGAAGGCTGAGCTGGTCTGTCAGCTGCTGGGCGTAGTGGTAGGTCTCGGGGGGGAGGTAGCCGGTATCCACCCAGATCACCTGGACCGGGCTGCCGGAGGAGCGGGCCAGCTCACTCACCATGTGCAGCAACACCGCCGACTGAATCCCGAAGCTGGTGGTGAGCGCGAAGCCGCGGCCGAAGGTCTGCTGCGCCCAGGCCAGGCGCTCCTGGGGCGCCATCAAGGCGAGCGCCGCCCGGGCTGGCTCGAGCTCGATCGGTCTACCCGCGCAATCACACGGGTAAGTGGAGGCTGGGGCGGTCACCATCGGCCCATCATCGCCCGCCGCCTGGGCAGCTGGTTAGGGTTCAAACGCCCGTGCCTGCCCCCGACATCAACGTGACAGCCGCACCGGTGGTGATTGTGGGAGGTGGCTTCGGCGGGCTGTACACGGCGCTCGCCCTGGCTGGGCGAAAGGGGCATCCGCCGATCCTGTTGATCGAACCCCAAAGCCAATTTTTGTTTCTGCCGCTGCTGTTTGAGCTGCTGAGCCAGGAAGTGCGCCGCTGGGAAATTGCCCCGCGCTACGACACCTTGCTGGCGGGCAAAGGGGTGGCCTGGCTCCAGGACCGGGTGAGCAGCATCGACTGCCAAACCCGCACGGTGCTCACCGAAGCGGGGCAAACCCTGAGCTACAGCCGGCTGGTGCTCGCCACCGGTGCCCGCACCAACAGCTTTGGCATTCCGGGCGTGGAAGCCCACACCCTTGGCTTTCGCAGCCTGCAGGACGTGGAACGGCTCCAGCGGCTGATCTCTGAGCTGAAGCTGCGACGGCGCCCCCTGCAGCGACTGGCCGTGGTGGGAGCCGGGGCCACCGGCGTGGAACTGGCCTGCAAATTGGCCGACTGCCTGGAAGGAGCAGCTGTGGTGGAGCTGGTGGAACAGGGCAGCACCCTGCTGCCCAACGCCAAGGCCTTCAACCGGGAGCAGGCCCAGCGAGCCCTCCAGCGCAAAGACGTGCGCCTGCGCTGCCGGTCACAGGTGATGGCCGTCTCCGCTCACCAACTCGAGATCCAGGGGCCTCAGGGCCAGGAGCAGCTGGCGGTGGATGGGGTGATCTGGACCGCCGGGCTGCGGTTCGCAGCGCCGCCGATCCTGCCCAGCCCCGCCACCGATTCCAGGGGCCGGTTGCGCTGCGGCGCCGATCTGCAACTGATCAACCAGCCCGGGGTGTTTGCCCTGGGGGACATCGCCCAGATCGCAACCTCCGAGCAGCTGCCGATCACGGCCCAGGTGGCCTTTCAGCAGGCCGAGTGCCTCGCCTCCAACCTGATGCACTCCCTGGCAGGAGAAACCACGGAGCCCTTTGCGTTTAAGGATCTCGGCGAAATGATCAGCCTGGGCATGGGCGAGGCCGCCCTCACCGGTGGCGGCTTCACCCTCGCCGGACCAGCGGCCTTCCAACTGCGCCGGCTGGCCTACCTGGCCCGCTTGCCGGGCAAAACCCAACAGCTCAAGGCCGCCGCGGGCTGGCTGGGCAGCACGGCCCTGGCCTGGCAAAGCTGAGGTGACACCAACCCCCACCGCCGGCCTGCTGCTCGATGCCATGGGCACCCTGATCGGACTGCGCCAGTCGGTTGGCACCACCTATGCGGCCCTGGCCCAGGCCCACGGCCTCAAGGTGGAGGCGGCCGCCATCGATCGCGTGTTTCCCAGCATCTACAGCCAGGCGCCCCCCTTGGCCTTCCCTGGCCTCAGCGGTGATGGCCTGGCCGCTGCCGAGCTGGCCTGGTGGGGGGAGCGGATCAACGCCTGCCTGGAGCAGGCCGGGGCCGGTTCCGCGCCACCTGCGCTGCAGCAGGAGCTGTTTGCCCACTTTGCCAACCCCGATCTCTGGCACGTGTTCAGCGAGGTGCCCGAGCAATTGCAACGCTGGAAAGACCGGGGGCTGAAACTGGCCGTGGTGAGCAACTTTGATCAGCGGCTGCATGGGCTGCTGGCCGGCCTGGGTTTGAGCCCGTGGATCGATGCGGTGGTGATCTCCAGTGATGCCGGGGCCGCCAAACCCGATCCCCTTCCCCTCCGGTTGGCCCTCAAAGCCTTGGGGCTGGAGGCTCACCAGGTGTGGCATGTGGGCGATAGCCGCGCCGATGAACAGGCCGCCGCGGCCGCCGGCATCCGCTGCGTGCTGGTGAAACGACCTTGAAACAGGGGGTGCTCTCCGGGCGCACGGCGGGGTTACGCCCCTCCCAGCGCCGCCGCCTGGAGCGGCTCTGCCACAGGCGCCATCCCGAAGACGGCTTGGCCGAATGGCTCAGCCTGCAACGGCTTGCCGCCGAAAGCCACGAGCTGGCCTTGCCACTCACCTTGGTGATCGACGGGCGCGGTCTCTGCCGCCTGCTCTGGGTGGGCCCGCTGGAGCAGTCGGGCCGGCTACTGGAAAAACTGCCCGGCTCCGAGCGGCGCCTGGGCAGCCAATGGCGCCTGGTGACCTGCCTGAACCGGGCCAAACAGCTCGATCCCAATGAACAGGAAGGGGTGGTGGGCCTGGATCTGGCGCCCCAGCTGTGGTTGCGCTTTGGCAACCAACCCCAGGCAGGCGGCCAATGGCCGGCCTTGATCGCCACCCCAGGGGGCGCCGAGGGTGAGCCCTGGCCCGCCCTTCTGACAGGCGATTTGGCGGAGCTGGCCAG
>CAYFKI010000065.1:0-7095 GCA_964343525.1 uncultured Cyanobium sp. | reverse complement strand
AAGGAAAAAGCCAGCTATGTGATTGGCAGCGATAACCAAGATCGCGATGGTGTGTTTCTCGGTTACAACCTCAAGCCGATCCGAATTGGCTCAGGTGGCACCCTCAATCTGCAACCCCAACTGCTGATTGAACGCGCGATCAGTGGCCAATCAAGCAGCTTCATTGCGCCGGGAGCCAGCCTGGGCAGCTCCACGGTGACCCAATCAATCACCGCCGCCGATGCCTTTGGCCTGATTGGCAATTTGCACCTGCCCATTGCCAAGCTCAGCCTGGATTCCTACCTGAGCCTTGCCACCTTCAATCCAGATCACCTGGCTTCCGGCACCAGAAACACCACCCGATTGAGCCTCCCCTTGCAGCTACCAGGCAACAACTCGGCTACGGCCAGCCTGTTTGGCACCTATCGGGAACGCACCTACAACGGCAGCTTGGGCCTACAAAACCTGATCTATGCCTATGGACTCAATCTGGAGGGCTCCAATACAATTCAAACCCACTTGAGCAACCCAACACCAGCCAACAGCTTTTTCCAACCAATCGGCATCGGCTGGAAACTGGAATCAGGAAACTTTCAAGCAAACCTCTACAACACCGCATCACTCGCCAATCTCTGGCGCACAACCGTCAAAATCTCTGCGAGCTCCGGGTTTTCGATCTGGAAAGACAAACCGCTTTCCACAGCCAACGATCCCCAAGCTGGTCTCCGCTATTCACCTGCCCCCATCACGCCGGGCCTAGATTTGAACTTTGGCGTCGCCGGTGTGGGCGCTGGCTATAGCGACGGCAGCAATCAAGACACACTCACCTTTTACGGCGGTCCAACCCTCACTCTGGGACACTTTGACAAAAACTTTTTCGACTACACACGCCTATCGGCATCCATTGCCGGCACGTTCAACAGTGGCTTGAGCCCCTTCGGATTCGATCGCGCCGTTGACTTGCGCACAGCCTCCTTTAGCGTCGCCCAGCAAATCTATGGCCCGGTCGTACTGGAAGCTGGCGCCACCTACAACATTGACCCAGGCTCCACCTACTACGGCAATGTTTCCTACTCCTACTTTGAGGTGAAGCTGCAGCGGCGCTCCTACGAGTTTGGGGTGTATTACAGCCCCTACGACGGCATTGGTGGTATCCGCGTGAAACTCAACGACTTCAATTTCGATGGCAGCGGCGCACCCTTCATGCCAACGGCCGCCAACACCCCAGGGGGGCCATCGGATACTCCGATCCGCCGCAACCCGTCCTGAGGGCTGCGCGCAAAGCGCTTAAAACCCGGCTAAATAGGGCAGCTGGGCTGCTGTGGCCCGCAGGGCTTGATCATTGGCCAACAACTGCGATGTGGCATCCCATTGGCCTGTGCTCAGCATCTGGCGGGGGCCATCGGCAAGCACCAGAGACCACGACTGCCCATCAGCACCAGTCGCTGTTTGGGTGGCCAGATCCAAACGCAGCTGCAGAGCCGGATCCGCTTCAACCGCAGCCTGCAGAGCCAGCACCTGCCCATGGTCGGCGGTGAAACAGGGAATCCCCAAGGCCAGGCAGTTGCCGTAAAAGATTTCGGCAAAACTCTCCCCCACCACGGCCCGAATGCCCCAGCGCATCAGGGCCTGGGGTGCGTGCTCGCGGCTGGAACCACAACCAAAATTGCGGTTGACCACCAAAATGCTGGCCCCTTGAAAATGGGGCAAATCAAAGGGGTGGTGGCCCTTGCGTTCGCTGCGGTCATCGGCAAAGGCCTGGGCCCCCAAGCCATCAAACGTGACGCACTTCAAAAAACGGGCCGGGATGATGCGGTCGGTGTCGATGTCATCGCCCGATACCACCACCGCCCGACCAGCAACCGAGCCAATCGGGCCGAAGGGAAATGGTGCAGTGGCTTGGGGCATGGGGGCGGATGTCACAGAAAATCAAGCAAACGGGAAGAACGTGCTGGGCCAGTCAGCGGCCTAAACCTGGGGCAGCCTGCAGCAGCTCACGCACATCGCTCACCGCTCCTTGAATCGCGGCAGCTGCCACCATCGCCGGGCTCATCAACAGGGTGCGGCCCGTGGCAGAGCCCTGACGGCCTTTGAAATTGCGGTTGCTGGAGCTGGCGCTGATCTGGCGGCCCTCCAGCCGATCGGGGTTCATGGCCAGACACATCGAGCAACCGGGCTCGCGCCACTCAAACCCCGCCTCGCGAAACACCGCATCCAGACCCTCCGCTTCAGCCGCAGCAGCCACTTGCTCCGAACCCGGCACCACAAAGGCCTTAATGCCAGGCGCCACATGGCGGCCTTTGGCCACGGCCGCCGCGGCCTGAAGATCACTGAGGCGGCCATTGGTGCAACTGCCGATGAAGCACACATCAACCGGTACACCCGCAATCGGGCTGCCGGGCTGGAGATCCATGTAGCGGTAGGCCTCCTCGGCAAGGGGGCGCTCATCGGGCTCGGTTTGCTCCAGGGTTGGCACCCGCTCATCCACCCCAATCCCCTGACCCGGGGTGATGCCCCAGGTGATCGTGGGGGCAATGGTGCTGGCGTCGAAGCGCACCTCATCGTCGAAGACAGCCTCGTTGCCGCTGGCCAAGCTGCTCCACCAAGCCACGGCCCGCTCCCAGGCTTCGCCAGTGGGGGCGTAGGGCCGACCTTGCAGATAGTCGAAGGTGGTTTGGTCCGGGTTGACGTAGCCACAGCGCGCCCCACCCTCAATCGCCATGTTGCAGAGGGTCATGCGCTCCTCCATCGACAGGGCCGCGATGGCGGGGCCGGCAAATTCATAGGCAAAGCCCACGCCCCCTTTGACCCCAAGCCGGCGAATGATGTGCAGCACCAGGTCTTTGGCGTACACACCCTGCTGCAGCTCCCCATCCACCCAAATCCGGCGCACCTTGAGCTTGGCCATCGGCAAGCTCTGGCTGGCCAAAACATCGCGCACCTGGCTGGTGCCAATCCCAAAGGCAATCGCCCCGAAGGCGCCGTGGGTGGACGTATGGGAATCCCCACAGGCAACGGTCATGCCGGGCTGGGTCAGGCCCAGCTCCGGGGCAATCACATGCACAATCCCCTGACGGCCACTGCCCAGGCCATGGAGGGTGATTCCGTGCTCACGGCAGTTGCGCTCCAAGGTGGCCAGCATCTCCTCGGCCAGGGGATCGGCAAACGGGCGTTGTTGGGAGGTGGTGGGCACGATGTGATCCACCGTGGCCACCGTGCGCTCGGGGTGGCGCACCCCCAATCCGAGATCCTTGAGGGCTGCAAAGGCCTGGGGGCTGGTCACCTCATGGATCAGGTGCAAGCCGATGAACAGCTGGGTGGAGCCACCGGGCAGCTCGGCGACCCGGTGCAGATCCCAAACCTTGTCGTAGAGGGTGCCGGCGCTCACAGGCTGTGCAGCCAAGAAGAGGCAGCAGCCTAAAACCGAGCTGAAACGCCGAATGGTCCCCTCGGCTAGCCCAACGCCAGCAGCTGCAGCCGCAGGCGGTTGAGGGCCTCACCCGCGGTGAGGGTCTGAATCAACTGGCGACCACGCTGACTGCCGAACTGCACCGGCTTGCTGGTGCTACCGGAGGGACCCGCCAGGGCCATGTGCACCAAGCCCACGGGTTTGTCGGCGCTGCCGCCGCCAGGCCCGGCGACACCGGTCACCGCAATCGCCCAGGTGGCACCCAAGCGGTCGCGGGCCCCTTCAGCCATCGCCAGCGCCACGGGCTCACTCACCGCCCCGTGGCGTTCCAGCAGCAGCCCCGGCACCCCCAGCACCTGCTGTTTGATGCGGTTGGCATAGGCGATCACCCCGCCCAGCCACACATCGGACGCGCCTGGCACCGCTGCGAGGGCCGCCCCGATGCCGCCGCCGGTGCAACTCTCCGCCACCGCAAGGGTCTCACCGCGTTGGCGCAACTGCTCCAGCACCACGGCCGCCAGGGCGCTGGGCCCGTCGAGGGCCGCCTGGCCATGGCCCCGATCCACCGCAAAACAGGCAGGCCCGGTGCGCTTCAGCAGATCGTGTTCCACCGGGTCGAGCAAGGCTTCCGCCAACGCTGGGCTGGAAGCCCGCGCAGTGATCCGCAGCTTCACCTCACCGGCCCCGGCATAGGGCGCCACGGTGGGATTCTCCAGGGCCAGCAGATCCCCCACCTGCTCCGCCAGCGCCGATTCACGCACCCCCCAGAAGCGCAGCATCCGACTGGCAAACACGCCTTCTGCCAGGTCGCTTTGTCGCAACCAAGGCGCGGCGGTGGCCTCCCACATGGCCCGCATTTCGCTGGGCACCCCAGGAAAAGTGAGCACCGTGAAACCAGGCTGCATCGCCCCAACAGCGGGCGGCGACCAGATCATCCCCGGGGCGGTGCCGGTGGGGTTCGGCAACAGCTCGGCTCCCTGGGGCAGCAGGGCTTGCTTGCGGTTGCTGGGGGAACAGATCCGACCCTGGGCGCTGAGCTTGGCCTGGATGTCGTTCCAGACCTGGGGATGTTCGACCAACGGCACCCCGAACGCCGCCGCGAGGGCTTCGGTGGTGAGATCGTCGGGGGTGGGGCCAAGGCCACCGGTGGTAATCAACACCCGGCAGCGGGTCGCCGCCTCCTGCACGGCCGTGATCAGCCGAGCCTGGTTGTCCCCCACCACCAACTGGCGGTGATGGGGGATGCCGAGGGCCGCCAGTTGCTCCGCCAGCCAGCGGGCATTGCCATTGGGGATGGTGCCAAGCAACAACTCGGTACCAACGCAGAGGATCTCAGCGCTTCTGACTGCAACCCCGTCATCTGGGACAGAGGTGCTCACGGGCGGTCGGCTGCAGGGCTCTCTGGATTGACGCTGGTTGGGTTAAAGCTGGTTGCGGCAAGCCGATTGGCGCGCTCGAGTTTCTGCAGCTTGCGGCGCGAACGCACCAACAGCCAGATCAGGATGGCCGTGGCCAAGGCCAACCAGAGAAAACGCAGCTCAGCGTTCACCAACACCAGAGCCAAAGCCGCCAGCCACTGGGTGAAGGCATAAATCAACACCACCGTGCGGCGATGGCTGAGGCCGGTGCGCAACAGCCGATGGTGCAAGTGACGGCGATCGGGATAAAAGGGCGAATGGCCTGAGCTCAGGCGCCCCATGATCACCGCCGACATGTCGGCCAAGGGCAACGCCAGGATCAGCAAGGGGAACAGCAGGCTCACCGTGGTGAGGCCCTTGGCGGGGCCCACGATGCTCACCGCAGCCAGGGCAAAGCCCAAAAAGTAGGAACCGCCATCGCCCATGAAGATGCGGGCGGGGTTGAAGTTGTGACGCAAAAAGCCGAGACAGGAACCCGCCAACGCGGCGGCCAACAGCCCCGCGGCGGGTTGATGGAGGCTGTAGCTCACCGAGAGCAGACCCACCGCCGCAATCCCGCTCACTCCGGCCGCCAAGCCATCGAGGCCATCCAGCCAATTGATGGCGTTGGTGATCCCCACCAACCAGATCACCGTGATCAGCAAGCTGAGCCAATCGGGCAAATGCACCGAAGGCAGGCCGCCATTCATGTGACCAAAAGGAAACTCAATCGTGCCGATCCGCACCCCCTCGACCCAGGCCAGCCAGGACACCCCTAGCTGCAGGGCCAGCCGCGGCCAAGGCGGCAGGGCGACCAGGTCATCGGCCAGGCCGATCAGGAAAAAGCAAAGGGCCCCAGCCAGGCTGGTCCAGATCAGCTGATCGTTGCTGGTGGGCAGCTCGGCAAAGCCCCCCAGGAGCCAGGTAAGCCCCAAGGCCAAACTGAACGCCACCACAATCCCCACTCCACCCAGCCGCACCATTGGGGTGGTGTGCTGCTTGCGGTCATCAGGGGTATCGGTGAGGCCCCATTGCAAACCCACGCGCCGCACCAAGGGCACCAGGAGAGCGGTCAAGCCGCCCGACACCACAAAGGTGAGCAGGGCTGCAGCGTTCGGGCTGTGGGCAAGATTCACGGCGTTCAGACGGGCTGCAGCGTCCGCTGGTTGCCATAGAGGGGGAACCGCTCACACAGCGCCAACACCCGCTCCAGGCAGCGCTGTTTCACCGCCGCATCCTCGCTCTGAAGCAGGCGATCAGCAATCACATCCGCCACGTCGCGGAAGGCCTGGGCATCGAAGCCGCGGGTGGTGAGGGCCGCGGTGCCAAGCCGCAGACCACTGGTCACAAACGGCGACTGGGGATCAAAAGGAACGGTGTTCTTGTTGGCCGTGATGTTCACCTCACTCACCAGTAAATCGGCCGCCTTGCCCGTCATGCCGATCGAGCGCAGATCCAACAGCACGATGTGGTTGTCACTGCCGCCACTCACCACCGCGATTCCCCGCTCCTGAATCCGCTCGGCGAGGGCTTGGGCATTGGCCACCACCTGCTGGCAGTACGTGCGGAAACTGGGTTGGAGGGCTTCCCCAAACGCCACCGCCTTGGCCGCAATCACATGCTCCAGCGGGCCACCCTGGCTGCCAGGGAACACGGCTTTATCGAACTGCTTGCCGAACTCGGCATCGCGGCAAAGAATCAATCCCCCCCGCGGACCCCGCAGGGTTTTGTGGGTGGTGGTGGTCACCACATCGCAATGGGGCAGGGGGTTGGGGTGCACGCCCGCCGCCACCAGACCGGCGATATGGGCCATGTCGGCGAGCAGGTAGGCGCCCACCTCATCAGCAATGGCGCGGAAGGCCGCAAAGTCGATCGTGCGGGGATAGGCCGAATAGCCGCAAACGATCAGCTTGGGCTTGTGTTCCAGAGCCAGCTCACGGATCGACGCAAAGTTGAGCTGCTGGGTTTCGGGATCCACGCCGTAGTGGACGGCCTTGAACCACTTGCCACTCACATTGACCGGAGAGCCGTGGGTGAGGTGGCCGCCATGGGAGAGATCCATGCCCAGGATCGTGTCGCCGGGCTGGAGCAGGGCCAGAAACACCGCAAAGTTCGCCTGGGCCCCACTGTGGGGTTGCACGTTGACCCAATCGGCCCCGAACAGCTGCTTGGCCCGCTCGATGGCCAGGGATTCGATCGCGTCGACATGCTCACAGCCGCCGTAATAGCGCTTCCCGGGGAGCCCCTCGGCGTACTTGTTGGTGAGCACCGAACCCTGGGCCTCCATCACTGCACGGGAGGCAAAGTTTT
>CAYFKI010000064.1:1525-7179 GCA_964343525.1 uncultured Cyanobium sp. | reverse complement strand
GTTCGGCCGAGAGGTGGAAACAGCGCTGGCATTGCCCCACCTGGCTGCGGGCCGCTAGCAGGGCGTCGGCGAAGGAACGGATCTGCTCTTCCGGCTGGCGCAGCAGGTGTAGCGCCAGCCGCTGGGCCGTTCGCGGACCGATGCCGGGCAGCCGTTCGAACTGCTCAATCAGCCGGGCCAGGGGGCGCGTAAAGCCGCTCAGGAATCCGCAGCAGGTGGCGCGAATCTAGGGGCGATCGCGGGAGGCGGGCCGCAGAATGGGGCCACGCGCCGCCATCGTGATCTGGATGTCTTCTGATTGGATGCCCGTCTGGTTGGGCCTGCCAGCCAACCTGATGGCTGCCTGCACAGCTGCTCTCGCCGCCTCCTTCCGTGCGGTCTGGTCCGGTTTCCACCGCCGCTGGCTGGCCCTGGGCCTTGCCCTGGTGTTGGTGGGCTGCAGCGCTTCGGCCGCCGGCCTGAACGGCTTTCAAAGCTCGGATGGCCGTTACGCCTTCCTCTATCCCACCGGCTGGACGCGGGTGCAGGTCAGTGGCGGGCCCCAGCTGGTGTTTCACGACCTGATCAACAGCGATGAAACCCTCAGCCTGGTGATTTCCGATGTGGCCGCCCAAGGCGATCTCGAAGCGCTGGGTAGCGCCGTGGCGGTGGGTGAACAGCTCCGGCGTCTGGTGATTGCCCCCGATGGCAGCGGCCGGGCGGCTGAGTTGGTGGAGGCTTCCGAGCGCCAGGAATCGGGCCGCACCTTCTACGACCTGGAGTACAGCGTGCACCTGCAGGATCGGGACCGCCATGAACTGGCCACGGTGGTGGTGGACCGGGGCCGGCTCTACACCTTTGCCGTGAGCACCAACGAGATCCGCTGGCCGAAGGTGAAAGATCTCTTCCACCAGGTGGTCACCTCCTTCACCTTGTTGGTCTGAGCACCTTGGGCCGCGTTGGTCTGAGCCCCTTGGGCCGGGTGGATGTCGCCGTGATCGGCGCCGGTCTGGCGGGAGGGCTGTTGGCCCTGGCCTTGGCCGAACAGCAGCTGAGCGTTGTCTTGATCGGCCCGGCGCCCCTGGCTGGTTGGTTATCCGGGCAGGGAGCTGGCCCGATCGCTCCTGCCACCGCCTGGAGTTATGCCGGTGTAGGGGGGGCGGCCTTGGGCCCCTGGAAGGCGCTGGAGCAACGCCATGGCGATCTGGGTCTGGTGCCCAGGCGGTTGCATGTGCATGGATCACCCCTGGCCCCGGTGGCTTGGCTCTGGCGGCGCGAGCCGTTTGCCCAGCTCGATCTGGCCCGGTTCGCACCGGCCCTCTCGGCCCGCCTGGAGCACCTCGGGGTGCGCCAAATCGCTGCTGCTGTGCTGGGGCCGCCCAGCCCCATGCCAGGGGAGGGGGCCGGCGGCTGGCAGCTTGCTCTCCAATCGGCCGATGGCCGCGCTGGGGAGCTGGTGGCGCGCCAGGTGGTGTTGGCGGCAGGGGCGGGCTGCCGGGCCCTCTGGCCCCCGTTGCCTGAACGCCTACGCACCAGCTGGGCCGGCCTGTTGCAGCTGGAGTGTTGGCCCGATCCCGCTCCGCGTCCAAGCCGCTGGTTACGTCGGGTGCGGGCTGGGGGGATGGTGCTGCCCAGCCGCTTTGAGCGGTTGGACCTGGAACGGCGCTCAGCCACGCTGGAGCAGCCTGCGTGGGTGGTGGATGCCGGCCTGGTGCCCTGGGGTGAGGGGGCCTTGCTGGGGCAGATCAGCCTGGTGCGTCCGGGGGTGGAGTTGGGCGAGCCCCCCGATGCGGCCTGGATGGAGGCCCAGCTGCGCCGCGGACTGGCCCAGCTCGATCCAACCCTCGCCGCGTTGCCAGGCCGCTACCAGCAGGTGCCGGTGAGTTTTTGCACCGATGGCCGCCCCCTGGTGGGCCCCATTGACGAGGCCCCAGGTCTGTGGGTGTTTGCGGGATTCAGCGGTGCCTTCTTCCAGGTGCCTGCAGCGGCAACCGAGCAGGCGGCCGCCATGGCAACAGCCAGCGCCGCAGCCCGCGCGAGCTGAGTCGCACCGGTGGGCTGACAGCAGCTCCAAGATCCTGCATGCTGGCGGCCATGGCGAGCACTCCCCAAACCCCCGAGAAGCCCTGGCATCGCCGCCAGCTCGAGGCCCTGGCCCTGCGCTGGAAGGGCTTGAGTGATCACGACCAGGTGGGGGTCACCCTGGCTGGGGTGGGCGGCGTGCTGGCCTTCTGGGCCCTGTTTTGGCCCGTGCCCACGGAGGTGGTTGGCACGGGTGTGTTGATCTATCCGGACAACGCCGGCCTGCTCAATGCCCGGGCCGCCGGACAGGTGCAGGACCTGCTGGTGAAGGTGGGCGATCGGGTGCGTAAGGGCCAGGTGCTGTTGCAGCTTTATTTGCCTGTGCTGGAGCGGGAGCTGCAGCAGCAGAAAGGCAATCTGGCCCAATTGGAACGGCACAACCGGGAGCTGGACCAACGGGATCTGCTGCGGCTGGCCACCGAAAAGCTCAGCGTGGAAACATCCCTGGTCAAACTGCGCGACGACCGGGCCCGCTACCAGGGTTTGCAGGCCACCTATGCCAGCAAGCTCAAAAATCTGGAATGGCTCCGCAAGCGCGACGTTGTGGCTCCCTTGTCGAGCGAGGTGGTGTCGGCCGAGCAAGGCCTCACCAACACCAGCGTCAACCTCGATGACGTGAAGATCAACGAGAAGAAGGTGCTCACCAGCTACCAGCAGGTGAAGCTCCAGATCGAAACCCAGGCCTTGCAACGGCGCTATCAGATCGACGACCTCAAGCGTCAAATCCGCGTCACCGAGGCCAAACTTGCCTACGACGGCAATGTCGTTGCCGATCGGGATGGCTCGGTGTTGGATCTGCAGGTGATCCCAGGTCAGACCGTGTCGGTGGGCCAGCGCCTCGGCACCATTGGCCGCCAGTCCCAACCCACCACCACCGACCAACCGCTTAAGGCCGTGGCCTATTTCGCCCCTGCTGATGCCCGCAGGCTTCCCCTGGGCTTGCCGATGGAGGTGGTGCCGATGTGGAACCAGCGGGGCCGCTTTGGCGGCATCGTGGGCCGGGTCACCCAGGTGTTGGCCTTGCCCTCCACCGAAGACGACGTTTCCACCACCGTTGGCAACCCCCAGCTGGCCAAGGAGCTCACCCAGAATGGTCCGGTGATGCGGGCCGAGATCGAATTGGCCCGCGATCCCAGCAGCAACGATGGGTACCGCTGGACGATCTCCGGGGGCAGTGGGGTGTTTCCGGTGCGCGATGGGCTCACGGTCACGAGCCATGCCTACGTGGAATGGCGCAGTCCCCTGAGCTATGTGATTCCTGGACTGCGTTCGATCACCGGCGGCTACCGCAGCCTTCCCATCGACAGCCTGTGGAACCGCCCCTTCCTGCGGCAACCCAACGCTCTGCCCTAGCAGCCATGGCCCCTTTGTTGTCGCGATTCAAGTTTTCCAAGATTCGCAACCCCCTGCTGCGTCAGGAGATGCCCTGGCTGATCAGTGAGGTGGTGCTGCTGATTGTTTTGTTTAACGCCAACGCCCCGGAGTTGTGGTTTTGGCTGGTGGTGTTGGTTGTGATTTTTGCTTACCGGATTGAGCGCTGGAATTCTTCCAAGCCGAATTGATCTAAAGCGTGCTGCCGATTCATCGTCTCCGTGCAGCGTTGAAATTTGGATTGGCCGCGGCCTTGGCTGCTGCATTGGCCGTTTACAGCAAGGACGTGTTGTTTGTTTGGTATCCCCTGCTGGCGGTGGTGATGTGCATGGATGAAACCGATACCCGGGTTTTGGCCGCATCCCGTGCCCGCCTGATTGGCACCGTTGTGGCCGGGATTGTGAGTTTTCTGGTTCACACCATGCTCTCCGGCTGGATTGGTCTCACCGTGGCCCTGTTGCTTGTGGTGCCGCTGCTGCGTCTCAGGGGTTGGCAATCGAGCTTGGCGCTGGCGGTGCTGGTGTGCTCGGAGCTGTTTTTGGTGGCGCGCTACGCCGAATTGGATTGGATCTATGTGGCCGCCAGAACGGCCGACACCCTGTTGGGTGTGGTGGCCACCTTGATCGTCAGCTTTTTGCTCTGGCCGGTGAATCGCATCGCTGAAATCCGCCAGTTCGATGCCCAATTGCGCGCCACCATGGCGGTTCGCCTATTGGCGATTCAGCAATGGCTCAAGGGGGCCGCCGATCAGCCGGTGAAGCCGCCGTTGCCGATTGCGGGCAGCCGCCTGGTGCAGCAGTTGCGGCAACTGGTGGGGGATGAATTGCGCAGTGAGCCCCGGGGGGATGCCCATACCCAGCACTGGCGCCAGCGGGGTCTGTTGTGGGATCGGATCAATCACCACAGCCTGCAGTTGCAGCGCCTGGGGTTGCAATTGCCCCAGGGGGTTTTGGCTAACGCCTCGACGCCTTGGTTGGACGGATTGCCGGGGATGCTGGCGCCATGCCCCCAGCAGGTGGTGCCCGCGTTGGCCAAGCGCCAGAACCTGGTGCGCCTCACCGAAGAGCTCAACCTGCCCCCCTTGTTGCTGTTGGCGCTCGACGATGAGCTGCAGCGCCTGGTGAAAAGCCTGCACAGCCTGGCGCTGGCCGGTCGCCACGATCCCGTGCGCTGATGGGGCAGCCCCAGCCCCTGCTCACGCGGCCCGATCTGCGCATGGCCCTCACCGCCGGTCTCTCGGCCGGTTTGGTGATCAGCCTGGGCTTGCCCGATCCCTTCTACGGCCCGATGGCGGTGGGGGCCGCCCTGGGCGGCACCCTCGGCGCCAGCCGCACCCTCGGGATCCAGCGGATGCTGGGCACGGTGCTCGGCGGCGTGATCGTGGGGGTGGGCTATCCCACCATGGGGGCCATCCTGCCGTTGCCGGTGGCGGTGGGTGTGGCCCTGGCGGCCACCCGGTTGTTTGGGGGCTCCCTCGGCCTGCGCTCCGGTTACAAGGTGGCGGGGCTGGTGGTTGCCGTTGGTTGGACGGTCCACGCGAAGGAGCTGTTCACTTGGCTGCCAGCGCGGCTGGTGGTCACCCTGATCGGCGTGTTGCTCGCCTGGTTGGCGGTCGGTCTGTTCTGGCCCAGTCGGGCCCTGGAGCAGCACCAACGGCTTTCGAGGGAGTTGTTTGCCGACTTTGCCGCCGCGTTTCGCGATCGTGCCAGCCGGTTGCACCTCGCCGATGAGGCCCGGGCGGTCAACCGCTTGGATCAGCGCGATCAACTCCTCGCCAAGATCCTGGCGCTCCAGAACAACCGAGCGGATGCGCGCACCGAATTGCAATCGGACCTCCTCGGCGAGCGCCTTGCCCGTCTTTGGGATTGGCAGGAGCAGGTGCACAGTGAATTGATCGCCATCTACCGCACCCTGTTGCGTCTGCCGATGGTGCCGATGCAAGGGGCCAGCCTCCAGGCGTTGTTGGCGGCTGAAGTGGCGGCCCTGAGGGCGGCGGCCGATTGCCTGGAGGTTTGGGCGCAACGCTGGCCCGCTCCCCCCGCCGGGAAGGCGCCCCTGCTGGCCGCCGAGGTTCGGGCGCTGGAGCAGGCGGAGCAAGCGGTGTTTGGTGATCCCCAGGCCAATGCCACCTTGATGGCCGGTTCCGGAGGTCGCCGGGCCGTGGCCTGCCATCAGTTGCTATTGGCCCTGCAGCGCTTTGAGCAGGATTGGCAAGCTGTTCC
>CAYFKI010000064.1:0-1425 GCA_964343525.1 uncultured Cyanobium sp. | reverse complement strand
CCCTAGGGCGCGATGCCCTGGGCGGTGGCCCCCACCAGAGCCGGAGAGAGCTGCAGGTTGGTGGGCAGCGGGGCCATGGGGTCCTGGGGAACGGGCAGCAATTCCCGCAGCAGCTGGGCGTAGGTGATGTTCACCGCCACCGTGGCGTTAAGCCGCTGCACCAGGCTGTTGATCAGTTGGTCCTGGGTGTTGGAGAGCAGCAGTTCATTGGAAAGGCCTGTCTGGTAACGCAATTTCGCGTCGCGAAAGGCCTCCAGAGAGGCAGCCACACCCCGACGGGCGGAGGCCAGCTTGGCCAGGCTCGCTTCGTGGTTGAAGAACGCCTGCTCGAGCCGCAGCCGGATGTCGTTGCGTTGGGCCGCGTACTGCTGGATGGTGGCGGCCTGCTGTTTGGCCAGGGCCCTGGCTTCGCCGGAGGTGGTGCCCGCATCAAACAGCAGCCAGGTGATGGTGAGGCCGATGGACCAATCCCAGCTGTTGGTGGTGCTGTTGGGAATCAGGGTGCTGCCGCAGCAGCCACCGCCGCTGACGCTGATGTTGGAGACGGCGGCATTGGAGCTGCTGGCGCCACCGCTGGCAAACAGCGACAGCCTGGGCAGCAGGGCGGCAGCCGTGGCCTGTTGGCGTTGGGCGAGGGCGTCCCGGGTGGCCAGGATCGCTTCCAGCTCGGGGTTGCCCTTGTAGGCGGCCAGCAGGCTCTGCTCCAGGTTCAAGGGCCAACGGGCCTGCAGGGCGATGGGGTCGCTGGCACTGGGGTTGATCTCCGGTGGCAGGTTGAGCACCACCGCCAGGCGGCGTCGGGCAATGGCCCGATCCGCCAGGGCCTGGATCAGGCTTTCCTGGTTGGAGGCTTCGATGGAGCGGCGGCGCAGTACATCCAGCCGCGGCACCAGACCGGCCAGCTTGAGATCCAGGGTGTCCTGCAGGATCAGCAGGTCGTTGCGCACGTCGGCGTCGCGGATGCGCACCGTTTGGTCGGCCTGTTGGAGTTGGTAGTAGGCCTCACTCACTTGTAGTTGCAGCTTGCGCACCGCATTGGCGTAGGTGCTGCGGGCATTGGCCAGCTGGGCCCGCGCTGCCTTCACCCTGGGGGTGCGGGCAAAGTCGAGCAGGGCGTAATCGAGCGTGAGGCTTCCGCCCACCGACGCCGTGCTGGTGGTGAGGCCAGCGCCGCCCCCGGCGGGCACATAGAAGGGGCCGGCAATGGGTCCTTCGGTCGTTGAGTTAATGCCTGTGCCTGCTGGGTTAAAGAGCGGTCCAAAGCCCAGGTTGTTGTTGCCCTGGTTGGCGGTTTCGTAGGCGCCCTGTTGGCCGTAACTGCTGTTGGCAGAGGCGCTGATGCGCGGCCAGTAGGTGCCCAGCTCGGCTTGCACCTGTGCCAGGCTCGCTGCCACCTGCTCCCGTTGGGCCTGCAGGCTGGCGCTG
>CAYFKI010000063.1:0-7226 GCA_964343525.1 uncultured Cyanobium sp. | reverse complement strand
CTCCAATCGTGCAACCGTGCTGATTGATGGCAACAACTTCTACGCCTCCTGCGAAGCGGTGGTGGATCCGAGCGTGCTCAACCGGCCGCTGGTGGTGCTCTCCAACAACGACGGCTGCATCGTGTCGCGCAGCGCCGAGGCCCGGGCCCTTGGCATTCCGATGGGCACGCCCTACTTCAAAGTGCGCCGCGATCTCGAACGCCACAACGTGGTGGTGCGCAGCTCCAACTACGCCCTCTATGCCGACATGAGCCAGCGGCTGATGGCCACGCTGGAACCGTGGGTGGAAGAGCTGGAGATCTATTCGATTGATGAGGCGTTTGGCCAGCTGCAACGGCCCCTGGGTGGCGGTGACCTCACCCACTGGGCCAGGGAAGTGCGCCAATGCGTGCTGCGCCAGCTGGGCTTACCGGTGGCTGTGGGGGTAGCGCCCAGCAAGGTGTTGGCCAAACTCGCCAACAAGTTGGCCAAGGCCACACCGAGCTGCGGCGGTGTGTTCGATCTGGGGGCTGTCGCCAACCCGGATCCCCACCTCGAGGCGGTGGCCATCGAAGAGGTGTGGGGCATCGGCCGTCAGCTATCGCGCTGGTGCCGTCTGCGCGGCATCGCCAACGCCAAGGCCCTGCGCGACATGAACAGCGGTGAACTGAAGCGCAAATGTGGGGTGGTGGGACTGCGGTTGCAGCAAGAGTTGCGGGGGGTGGCCTGCATCCCGCTCGAACGGGTGCCCCCGGCAAAACGGGAAACCTGCGTCAGCCGCAGCTTCAGCCAACCGATCACCGATCGGCTAGCGCTGAGCCAGGCGATCGCCACCTACCTGAGCCGGGGAGCTGAGAAGTTGCGGCGGCAACGGCAACGGGCCGGTGCCATCACCGTGTTTGTGCGCAGCAATCCGTTCAACGGCACCAGCTTTTACAGCCGCGCCGCCACCGTGACCCTGGCGGTGGCCAGCAGCGACACCGCCGTGCTGCTCGCCGCAGCCCTGCCCTTGGCCCAGCAACTGTTTCGCGCCCACAAACCCCTGCACAAGGCCGGGATCCTGTTGCAGCAACTGGTCGACGAGCACACCCTGCAACACCACCTGCTGCTGCCGCTTCCCCTGGATGAGCAACGGCGGCGCCAGACGTTGATGACGACGATCGATCGCCTCAACCGCCGCTACGGCCAGGGCACGGTGCAATGGGCCGCGTGCGGCCTCAATCCCGCCTGGCGCATGCGGCGCGCGCGCCTGTCACGGGCAGCTACCACCCGCCTCAGCGACATCCCCACTGTGCAGGCCTGATGTGGGGAGAGCCTCCTCCAGCATGGCCGCGGTGACCGGAATGGTTTCCAGTTCGTCGGCGTTGTCGAGGTAGGCCTCAAAGGAGGCATAGCGGCGGATGCAGGGGCTAACGCCGGGCTCAACGCAGGCCTCAGCCCAACTGCCGTGCTCCGGCTTCACCACCACAAAGCTGGCCAGCGCCTCCTCCAGATCACCCCCATCCCCGATGGCTTCACCGTGCCAGAGCACCTCGAAAAAGGCCATGACAACGCACGTTTCGCCCGCCAACGCTAGGAGGCTGGAGGCCAAGGGACACCATGCCCCCTGACCAGCCTCAAGCCGGAACGGCGTCGGAATCCAGCTCAGGGTTCAGGGGGAACGCCAGCTCGGGGTTGGCATCGGCCGTGCCTTGTTGCACCACCTCGGCGTAACCGGCACAGCGCCGGCTATCGAGCTCGCTGAGATAGCGCCGTTCGTTGTAGTAGAGCTCCTGAAAGCGCAAGGCATCGGCGTTGAGGTCCACAAACAACTGCTCGATGCGGCCTTCCATGTCACTCACAGGGGCCAGACCCGACGCTGAGGCATCGGCTTCGCGCCGTTCCTCCTCGAGCAGCCGGGCGATGCAGCGCTCCAGGGTTTCGAGGCGATGGCTGCTCCAGGCATCGAGCAGATGACGGCAACGCTTGAGGCTGCGTTGGCGCTCCAAGGCTGCGGTGGCACCACGCAATTGCAGGAGTGGTTGGGCCAGGCCCATCCGCTGCAATTCATTGGGTTCGAGCAGGGGGGTTAGGCGATTGAGCAGGGCGCTCTCCTCCACCAGCAGTTGGTCGGAGAGCAGACGCGGCAGATCCAAATCCCCGAGATCAGCCCCGGGGTCGGTGCCGCGGTTGATGGCCTCCATGCGGCCGACACCCAGGTTGTCGTCTTCGAGGCCGCTGATCGCCGCCCACAGCAGCCGGTGGTGTTGCAGGGCGAAATCCTCCAGATCGCGCTGACGCAATTCACGGCGGATCACGGCCCGGTGGCTGGGGCAGTGCAGATACAGCCGCAGCAACTCCGCCTCGGCCCGCTCCCTCAGCCCCGCCTCGCCGGGCTGTTCCCACTTCTGGGAGCGGCCATGCCAGCGCTGACCCTTGACCTGCTGGCGCAGGTCGTCCTCCAGCTGGATCGCCAGGCGGGCCTGACCGCCGGAGAGCCGCTCGGCCACCCGTTGGAGGTAGTGGCTGCGCACGGCGCTCTGGGGCAACTTGCCCAGCAGCGCCACCAGTTGGGACACGGCCTGCTGGAACTGATCCGGCTTGGCCAGATCCCGGCCGGCGAGCACCTGCTCAATCTGCCAATCCAGCCAGAGGGGCGCCTGATCGAGCAGGGAGCGGTACTCCCCGGCGCCATGGTCCTTGAGGAACTCGTCGGGGTCCTTGCCGGAGGGCAGGTGCAGCACCCGCAGCTCAAGCTGGCCCTGCAGCGCCAGCTGCTCCACCTCACCAATGGCGCGCTGGGCTGCCCGCACCCCGGCGCCGTCGCTGTCGAAATTGAGGATCAAACGCCGCCCATCACAGCACCGACAGAGCTGGGTGATTTGTTGGCTGCTGAGGGCCGTGCCCAAGGACGCCACCGCATTGGTGATGCCGGCGGCATGGAGGGCGATCACATCGAAATAGCCCTCCACCACAACGGCCCGATCGTCCTTGCGGATCGCCGCCGCCGCGCGATCCAGGCCAAACAGGTGCTTGCCCTTCTCAAACACCTCCGTTTCCGGGGAGTTGAGGTATTTCGGCTCGGCCCCATCGAGGCTGCGGCCACCAAAACCGATCACCCGCCCTTGGCGGTCCTTGATGGGCACCATCACCCGATGGCGGAAACGGTCGTAGAAGCCACTTCCGCCCTTGCGCGGCACCACCAGTCCAGCCGCCTCGAGCACCTCCGGGGCCACGCCCTCCACCTGTTGCAGGTGGTTGAGCAGGCCATCCCATTGCTCGGGGGCATAGCCCAGCTCAAAGGCCTCCAGCGTGGCCTCGGTGAGACCCCGGCTGGTGGTGAGGTAGGCGAGGGCGTTCTGGCCTTCCGGTTGGCGCAACTGGCTGCGGAACCACCCCGCCGCCAAGCTCAACACCCGATACAGCTGCTCGCGCCGCGAGAGCTGCTTGCGCAGCCGCTCCTGCTGCGGACCATCCAGGGTTTCAATGGGCAGCTGGTATTTGCGGGCCAGCTCCAGCACCACATCACTGAAGCTGTTGCGCTGCAGCTCCATCAAAAACTTGATCGCATTGCCGCCGGCACCACAGGAGAAGCAGTAGTAGAACTGCTTGGCAGGCGACACCGTCATCGACGGCGATTTGTCGTCGTGGAAGGGGCAGATCCCCACGAATTCCCGCCCCTTCTTTTTGAGCACCACGTGCTCACCCACCACGTCAACGATGTCTGCACGCTCCTTGACGGCTTCAATCGTGCGGGGGTGGAGACGCGGCAAGCTCAACGGCGGATCCATCGGCTCAGGGGACGCTGATTCTGACCGGCGCCGCCAGGCGGTGCTAGCGATGGTGGTCAGCGCCTTCAGCTTCAGCCTGATGGGGCTGTGCGTGAAGGAGGTGGGCTCTCGCATTCCGGCGGCCGAGGTGGTGCTGGCCCGCAGCGTGTTGAGCATTGGCCTGAGCTGGTGGCTGCTGCAGCGGGCCCGGGTCTCTCCCTGGGGCCAACGCAAGGGTTTGCTGATCTGGCGCGGCGCCGTGGGCAGCGGGGCCCTGCTGTGCGTGTACAGCGCCATCGCCAGCCTGCCTTTGGCCTCTGCCACGGTGCTCCAGTACCTCTATCCCACCTTCACGGCCCTGCTGGCCTGGCTGGGGCTGGGCGAACACCTCAACCCCCGGGTGTGGGTGGGGATGGGGCTGGGCTGGCTGGGGGTGGTGCTGGTGGCCCAACCGGCGGCCCTGCTCGGCGGCAGTCAGGGTTTACCGATCACAGCAGTGGTTGTGGCCATCGCCGGGGCCCTGCTCACCTCACTGGCCTACGTGAGTGTGCGCTCCCTGGCCAACACCGAACACCCGCTGGTGGTGGTGTTCTATTTCCCCCTGGTGGCCTTTCCCCTCAGCCTGCCGCTGGTGCTGATGCACCCGGTGATGCCCCAGCCGATCGAATGGCTCTGGCTGGTGGGGGTGGGACTGTTCACCCAGGTGGGGCAGGTGTACCTAACCCGCGGACTGATGGCCCTGCCGGCGGCCAGGGCCACGGCCATTAGTTATGTGCAGGTGGTGTTTGCCGGCCTGTTGGGATGGCTGGTGTTTGGCGAAGCCATCAATGGCTGGACCGTGGGGGGGGCGGGTCTGGTGTTGGTGGCCACCCTGCTCAGCCTGTCGCGTCCTAAACCGGCAGTGGATCGGTGATCCACTCCTGAGCCGAGGCCTCGGTGCCGCCCTTGGGACGGGCCAGACGCCAGCTCTGACCGCGTTCGCCGCGCTGGAGAAAGATCTCAAACGGGCTATCGATCCGTTCGGGATCACCGGGCAGGCGCCAATCGAAACGGCCCACCACCTTCACCCCGCGCCCCTCACCGATGCGCACGGCCTCGTGTTGCTCCACCCGGACGTGGTGCACCTCCGCCTCCCCGGGGGGTTTCACCTGCAGGGCCGTGGCAATCGCCTCCTGGGTGAGCTGGATTTGCAGGGCGAGGGCGCTTTGCACCACGCCCGCCGATGGCTGGGCACGGCCACTACAGCCGCTCAGGCCGAGGGGCAGCAGCAACACAAGCGCCAGAAGCACCCCAGCCAGCGCCTTGCCACAACGGCGTTGCAACCACGGCAGCAAACCCGCTGCACGGTGGCTGGGCAGGGAGGCGGCGGGCACCATGGGGAACCATTCACTGCTCCCATGATCGGCTGGCTGCAAGGGGAACTGGCAGATCCATGGCAGCAGGACAAGCGCTACGGGCTGCAACTGCGCTGCCAGGGCGTGGGCTACGACGTGCAGATCCATCAGCGGCAATGGCAGACCATGCCCGCCGAGGGCACCCTGCTCAGCCTCCACATCCATGCCGCCATTCGCGAGGACGGCTGGACCCTCTATGGCTTCAGCACCAAGCAGGAGCGGGATCTGTTCCGCGAACTGATTGCCGTCAGTGGCGTGGGTCCCCAACTGGCCCTGGGCTTGCTTGGCCACCTGGAGCCGATGGCGCTGGTGCAGGCCATCGTGCACGCGGATCTACGCCAACTCAGCCAGGCCCCAGGGGTGGGCAAACGCACGGCGGAACGGCTGGCGGTGGAATTGCGCAAGCGGCTGCAGCAGCGCTTTTTGGGTCAACTGGAGGCTGACGAGCACGACGCCACCAGCCTGGACGCCGGCGCCCTGGAGGGGGGCCAGCGGGATGAGGTGCAGCTCACCTTGGGGGCCCTGGGCTATGAGGCGCTGGAAATCCAGCGGGCGATTCGCGCCGTGGGCGCCCAGGCCCTGGCCGCCGGCGGGGACCCCGAGGATTGGATCCGGGAGTGCCTGCGCTGGCTTTCGCGGGATGGGGCCTGACCCCCAGGACGGTAAGCTCGTTGTTTGCTCCGCCGGTGCCCGCCTAGGGGCCCACCCTGCGTTCCATTTCCCCGCCCATGCCGCTCACCATTACCAAAAAGCAGGAACTGATCAACGGTCACCAGACCCATGGCACCGACACCGGCTCGGTGGAAGTGCAAGTGGCCATGCTGAGCGAGCGGATCACCCAACTGACCGGCCACCTGCAGAAGAACAAGCACGACTTCTCCTCCCGTCAGGGTCTGCTGAAGATGATCGGCCGCCGCAAGCGCCTGCTGGGTTACCTGCGCGGCGTTAGCCAGGAGCGTTACAGCAACCTGATTGCCAAGCTCGGCATCCGCGGCTGATCCAGGAAGGAGCCACCGCCATGGCCGGCCAAGGCAGCAGCGGCAAGGGCATCCGCCCCAAGCCGGCCCGCGCAAGTTCCTCCCCCAAAAGCCCAGGCCCCAAGCGCCAGCAGGTCATCCCTGAGGCGGTGGCCAACCGCATGGCCCGGCGCATTGCCCTGGCCACCGGCGTGCCCACCTTGATGGGCATGGGCGTGTTCATTGGCAGTTACCTGCTGGTGACCCAAAAGATTGCCGACATCCCCACTGGCGTCACGTTGGCGGCGTCGGGGGGATGTTTTTTGCTGGGGGTGGTTGGTCTGAGCTACGGCGTGCTCTCGGCCAGCTGGGAAGACGCCCCAGGATCCCTGCTGGGCACCGAGCAAATCGGTTTGAACATCAGCCGCCTGCGCAGCTCAATCCAAGCGATGCGCAACACCCCGCCTCGCTAGAGGGCCTTTCTGCGAAGGCCTCGGCCCGCTAGGCCGCCAGCAAAGGGGCACTGATACGGGCCTGGAATTCCGCACCGGTGAGCGTGTGGAGGGCGGCATCCGCATCGGCCACACAGAACTGGGGGCCTAAGCGCACAAAGCGGGTCTGGTCGCGGTGGTGCACCATCGCCACCACTGGCACCCGCTGACCAGCAGCGTCGTCGGTGGGCCGGTGGCGATGCAAGCATTCGCGCAGGCGGTGCTGGATGGCGATATCGGCAGCCTGCTCAGCGGGAAGCTCCACCATCAACAGCTGCAGATCATCGATGCTGCGGCAATCGTCCACGATCAGCTGCACCCGCTCATCACGCCGATCCACCGAGGCCCACACCAACAACCGGGCATCCACCATCAGGTGGTCGGCCAGGCGGGCATAGCTCTTGGGAAACACCACCGCCTCACAGGATCCGGTGAGATCCTCCAGCTGCAGCACGGCCATGCGATCGCCCTTGCGCGTTGTCACCTGACGCAGCTCCGGCACCATCACCACGGCGCTCACCTTGGCCTTGTCGGCCAAATCATCGAGCTGGCCGAGGGCAATGGGGGAGAGCAGTTTCACCTGGCTCGCCAATTGCTTGAGCGGATGATCGGAGAGGTAGAAGCCCACCAGCTCCTTCTCCAGCCGCAGCTTCTCGG
>CAYFKI010000062.1:1891-7270 GCA_964343525.1 uncultured Cyanobium sp. | reverse complement strand
GGGCCTCAGCAGTAGCCAATGTGTGGTGGATGGCTCGCTGTGAGAGACGTCCGGCTGAGAGAAGTCCGGCTGAGAGAAGTCCGGCGCGAAGGGGCGTTCTCCCTGTTGGAGCTGCTGCTGGCGTTGGCCCTGGGCTTGGTGCTGAGTGGGGTGATGCTCCAGGGCCTGATCGCCGATGGCCAAACCAGCCTGCGGTTGAGCCGGCTGGTGCGCGAAAAAGACAACCAGCGGCGCACCCTGGCCCTGGTGCAACTGGATCTGCAGCGGGCGGTTTCCGTGAGCCCCGTGCCTGCCGCAGAGAGCGGTGCCTGCGGTTTGGCGGGCAGGCTTGCGGTGCTCCATCTGCAGACCCCAGCCGCACCGATCACCTATTCCATCGGGGCGGCACCCAGTGGAATCTGGCGGGGGCAGGTGCTGATGCGCTGCGGTCCGGCTTTTGGGCTGGATGGGGCCACCAATTGGGCCAGCCCATCCCAAAACCGGGTGGTGATCGATGGGCTGGCTGCGGCCCCTGAGCCATGGCGCGGCTGCCCCCAGTTGCTGGCGGTTGCGCCAACCGCCAGCGTGGATCTGGCCCAGTCGTCGACGAAGGCCTTTTCGGCTTGCCTGGATCCGGCCACTGGGTTGGTGGGCCTGCGCCTGGCCCAGGATTTTGGCTCCGGGCCAAACCGCCACCAACGCATTGAAAGCTTGCAGCTGGTGGCGCCTGCCGAAGGTGGCCATTTGTAGGGGCCTGGCGCTGGGTTCAGCGTTCCTCGCGCAGCATGAAACCCACACCGCGCACGGTGTGAATCAGCTTGGGACGTGATGGCGTTTCAATTTTTTGGCGCAGATAGCGGATGTAGACATCCAGCAGGTTGTCGTCGCCATAGAAGTCTTCCCCCCATACGGCGTGGAGGATTTCTGAACGGGTGTGCACTTTGTTGGGTGCTTGCATCAGGAACACCAGCAGTTGGTATTCCTTGTTGGAGAGTTGGATTGCTTCTCCATGGCGCTGCACATCGTGGGCGGCCAGGTTGATGGTGAGATCGGCTACCTGGAGTTCGTCTGGGGGGGTGGTTTCGCCGTTGGTTGGCAGGGCGCGACGGTGCAGGGCCCGAAGCCTGGCGAGCAATTCTTCGATCGAAAAGGGTTTGATCAGGTAGTCGTCGGCACCGGCATCAAGGGCTTCCACCTTGTCTTTGATCGCGTCATGGGCCGTGAGCATCAGGATCGGGATGCCCAGCCCGGTGGCCCGCATCCTTCGGCAAATTTCGAGGCCGCTGAAATCCGGCAGGTTCCAATCCAGCAAAAGAAGATCGGGAGGCGGTGTGTTGCGGATGGCGAGCAGCCCGCTGGCCCCATCGTTGGCAATGCTCACGCTGTAGCCCTCCAGCTCCAGTTCCCCCTTGAGCAGACTCGTGATACGCGGTTCGTCATCCACAACCAGGATGTGCAGCGGCTTGGGCGACGTCATGCGGGTGAATGGCGATCGTTTGCGAGCCAATGCATCGAGAAACAGCTCCCCTGGCCAGGTTGGCTCTTCACCGTGATGGTGGCCCCCATCGCCTCCACCAACAGCTGAACCACGGAGAGCCCGAGGCCGGAGCCGGATTGTCGGTGGCTGTTGGAGCCTCGGTAGAAGCGATCAAAGATCAGGGGCAGTTCATCCGGAAGGATGCCGTCGCCATGATCTTGCACGCTGATGCTGGATCCTTCGGCGTTGCGCTCCAGGCTGACTTCGATCGGGGCAGCGTTGGGGGAATACTTATGCGCGTTTTCGATCAGATTCAGCAGCACCTGTTTGAGTTGATCCGGGCAGGCCAGGATTTGGCGCGGTTGGTGGATGGCGGGCCAATGGTGCTCAAGGGTGATTGGCCGGGCAAGCGTCTGACAACTTTGGGCCACCACTTCCTGGAGCAAGGGCAGGGGATCGATGGGTTGTCGCACCAACTCCAGCCGGCTGCAATCACTGCGCGAGAGGGTGAGCAAATCACCGAGGAGGCGTTTCATGCGATCGGTTTCCTCGGCAGCGATCCCCAGGTCTTGGCGTTGCTCTGGGGTGAGGTGCCCCTCGCGCCGCAGGGTGCGCTGTAAGTAACCGGAGATGATCGTGAGTGGCGTGCGTAATTCGTGCGACACGCTGCCCACAAATTGCTGTTGTTGACGCCAAGCGTCTGCCAACCGCGCCATTAAGGCGTTGTAGGCGCCTGCCAGCTCTTCCACTTCCTGCGGGGGATCCTGCAGCAGGATTTGGCTTTGGGGCAGGGTTTCGGAGTTCACCTCGGCGGCGGCAGCACCGAGTTGGCGCAGCGGTTTGACGATCCGCTTCACCAGCACCGAAGTGACCTGCAGGCTCAACAGCAGGGCCCCTCCCCAGGTGATCGCCAGCAGGAACACCTGCTGGTTGATGGCACGGCTAAAGGCGGTGATGTTTTGGGCAACCCCAATTTTGAGGCCAGGAATCGGTGTGTCCTGCCGCAGGGAGAGCACCGTGGTGCCATCCGCCAGCTCAATTTGCCTAGGTTGATTGCTGGCCGCAGGGTTGTGGCGGCCGACCAATTGCCAGATCACTTCCGGTGGTACGGATCCTTCGGAGTGGCTGGGTAACAGGTCGGTTCCATCGGCCAGCTCCAACCACACGGTGTGTTTCCAGTTGGTCTGGCGCTCCCGGGCCTGCAGCAGCCTTCGGTTGCGCTCGAGGGGGGGTGAGGCCAGGGAATCCCTGACCTCACCGGTGATGGAGCGGTTGATGCTGCTGGTGTCAGCGTCGAGATCACGCAGCAGGTTCTGACGGGTGACCCACAGCGTGCCCAGGCTGGCGATGCTGAAACCCACCAACAGCACCGCGCCCGTGGCGAGCTGCAACTGCCCCTCGATGCTGCCGAGCAGGTGCTGTCGCCATGGGGAAGGTCGTTTCAACTGTCAGTCAAATGTCAGTCAAATGTCAGCGTCCTGCTGGCTGTGGTCCTGTTGGCCCGACTCAGTTCACCGTTGTGTAGGCCTGATTAACAACTTTATAAGTGCCGCTGGCTCCATCACTGATCAGCTTCAGCCAGGGTGAATCCTGGCCAATGGAGACGGTATTGACAATCAGTTTGATGGCACGGCTGGTGTTCATGCCGAGGTAAGTGTTGGCTGTTGGTTGGAAATCAAGCGATGACCAGCTCCCGCCATTGCGATCATTGTTGGGATCTCCGTCGGTCATGAAGTAGATCGATTTGATCCCGGTGTTGGTAAAGGCCCGATCCAGGGTGGACCAGGGCGATGTGCCTCCCCAGCGGGTGACATCGCCACCCGAGAGTGAATTCACAAACGCCAGGGCGCTGGTGCGGTTGGCATCGGTGAGGGGTACCAAATCCCCATTCATCCATGGCCTGTGGTTGAGGTAGCCAGGGGAGCTGAAGGCCTGCAGGCTGATGCTCACACCGCTTGGCAACGACATCAGCAAATTGCGCAGTTCATTTTGCAGCGATTCCATCCGAGTTACCAGACAGTTGCGTTTGGTGGAGGTGTAGCTGGAGCCGTTGTAGTAAACACGGGCCGTGCTGTTGGTGGTGCTGCCCCAGGTGATGCAGGAGCTCATTGAGCCCGATCCATCCACAATCAAAGCGATGGCATCGTTGGTGACTGGAATGCCGTAGAAGCTGCAGCTGGAACCTGTGCATCCCGAGAGGGCTGTGGGCTGGGAGGCGGTTGTGGTATCGCCATTCATCACGCTGTAGTAAGCATCCGTGCGGGCCACTTTGTCGGCCCGGGCGTAGGCAATCATGTCGAGATTCGCGTTGGCATCACTGGTGCCACCGGGGATCTGCAGAAAGCTGTAGCCGATCACATCCCCAGGATCTGTGGGATCCACCAGCTTGAGTAATTTGCGGATGGCGTCGGTCTGAATGGCAAGGGCGGGTTGGAGGTAGGTGGCTGGTTTGCTGCGGTTATCACTGTTGAGCGAGGTATCGACGCCAGCGGCAATCTCGGCCAGGGTCATCTCTTTGCCCTGGCTGTTTTTCGGTGCTTCGCAGCTGCCTGTGGTTTTCGTGCACGGAATCTTGCCAATATTTTCGAGAATGGTGGCCAGGGTGGGTTGCTCGGTTTCGTAGTGCCCATCGGTGTTGAGGGGGGCACCACAACGGATCAGGGCATAGCTATTGCCGTTTTGGGAGAGCCCTAATCCGTAGATCACGGGCGTGTTGAGTTCGGCCATCTTCAGGCCAAACATCGGATTGAAAACGGCGCTGCCAGCCAGGGCTTTGCACTCGCTGATCGAGCTTGCGTATTCGGGGTGGTTGGGATCGTTGAGATCGGTGTAGTCGCGTTCGCTGTCGTGGCTGCCACCAGCCACAACCAGATACAAACTGCGTTGCACTTCAGAGCGCAGCAGGCGCATGCCGTTGGTGGCACTCGTGCGCAAGCCGGAGAGATCACCGCTGTGCTGCATCGATGAGCTGATGGTGCGCAGGGCGATCGCGCCACCCGTGATCAGCACAGCTCCGGCTGCTGCGGCAACCACCGTTTCGCTGAGGCTGAAGCCCCCTTGCCCCCGGCGGCTTGGTTGGTTGTGGTGGCGGGTGGTGCGTTTCACGGGGCTGGCGGCGGCGGGAGGTGCGTTAAAACGTGGTTTTTTTGTTCTTGCTCTTGTGCCTGGTTTCACTATGAACGGGGGGTCGTCATCTTGGTGTGAATACCGACTTCGACCTTGCTGAGAGTTGGCTGAGTTCATTGGTTTCGGTTGCAGCTCCCTTGGGCAAAACTCGTTCCAATCCAGGTGCCCCGTATCAGCGTTCCCGTCATCGGCTCGAGTTTGAGGCAGCGCTCAAATCCGATGCCTTTGGCTTTCAACGACGCGGAGCGAATGCGAATGATCAGTGGCGTGGTGCTGACGTTGGCATCGGGGGCCGTGACGCCGCCGATGGTGGTCATGGAAATGCTGGCCGGAGAGATTAGGAGCCTGAGATCGTTGTTTTGGCTGGTGGTGAGGGTGTGCTTGATGGTCACAAGCCTGAGAGCGGTGTTGTTCATGCTCAGCGTGCTCCCGGCTGCGGTGCCCATCAACGTGGATTTCGGACAGTTGGTGCCAGCCCCCTGGGTATCAATTTGTAGGTTTTCAAGGGCTGACGGTTGAATTTCGGTTTCGGTGCCGGCGCCAAGGGGAAACACAATGGTGCAGGAATCTTGTCGGCTAATCATGCCGGCTTTGAGAAGATTGATGCCTGCTTCAAGGCGGCCGGTGTAGGCATCCACTTGCGATTGTTTAAAGCGCTGTTGCAGCTGGGGGATCGCGGCCATCGCCAGAATCAGGCCAATCACAATCGTGGCGAGGAGCTCGATCAAGGAGAAGCCTGATAGCTGCTTAGGTGGCTGCATCATGCGGGACACTCCGTGAGGAAGCTTGGGTTAATT
>CAYFKI010000062.1:0-1791 GCA_964343525.1 uncultured Cyanobium sp. | reverse complement strand
GCTGCTTAGGTGGCTGCATCATGCGGGACACTCCGTGAGGAAGCTTGGGTTAATTTCCACCACCCGTTTTTCGATGCCTGTGGCGAGCGCGCTGCCGGTGCTTTCAGGAATGACAAAGCTATAGGTGATGGTGAGCAGGGTGGGTTCCGTGCTGTCCAAGGTGCGCTGCCAACTGCGATCTGCTGCCACGGGATTGAGGCTTTCAACCTTCCCTTTGAGATAGGCCGAACCGCCTCCCGATCCGCAGCCAGTGAGATCGGCACTCAGGCTTGAATCGATCCCTTGGATGGTTTCGATGTCGTTGAGAATTTCCGATTCGATGCTGGTTCGACTAGCCCCTTGCCGGCTGCTGGCCATGCCCGATAGCAGGGCTTTGTTGGCACTCAGCAACATGATGAACAGGATGATTGCTGCAATCAGGACCTCCACCAGGCTGAATCCTGATGCAGGCTTCGGCGTTGTGTAGCGGCGCCGATGTTTCATCCCTACCAGCGCCTAAAGAGGTCGAGGCCGGTGCCGCGAATGCCACGGGTCACGGTGCGGCCGAAGGTGAGGCTGCTATCCCACTGCCAGGTGGTTTTGAAGCCATCGATCACACTGCTGCCACCCCCATTGGTGGTGGAGAGGGTGATACCTGGCGTGGCACAAATGTTGCCAGCCCAGAGCAATCCCGTTGTGGTGGCGGCCGCGCTGATCGACACCGTGCCCTGGGGCATCAGCACCAGGGCCGCTGGCAAACTGGCGCCCCCGAATTTGAGCGTTTGGGTGGCGGTGCTGCAGCTGGTGGCGCTGTCGCCGTTGCTGGCCACAATCGCCAGGTTTTCGGCTTTGGGGCTGCTGCTGCAGGGCAGCGGGCTGCTGGCGCTGGCGGCGTAATCGGCCTGGCAGAGCTTGCCGCTGGTGAGGGTGATGGTTTCCTGGGGGCGCAGGAGGCGCAGGATCACCGGCCGCGCCCCCTGATTGCTGGCCGTTTCGATCGAGAGGGTGGCGCCATTGCGCAGCTGAATGCTCTCCACCCAGATCAGGCAGGGCTGGGTGCCGCTGGTGCCCCCGCAGAGGTTGTCGGCGTGCAAGGTGATTGCGGTGATGCTGCTGCCAGCACCGCCGGAGCGTTTCACCGTGGCGGCCGATTCGCCGCTGGTCCAGCTGGTGCTGGATTCGCCGCGGGTACAGATCGCTTCACCCGTTGCGCCCGTGCCGGGTGAGCTGCCGCTGCAGGTGGTCGTGCGTTTGTCGTCGATGTTCCACACCCGCCGCTGGGAGGGGCTGGTGCCACTCACCAGGTCGATGGCGGCCAGCTGATCAAATTGCCCGGGGCTGGGAAAGTCGCTACCGACCAGGGGCCAGAGCTTGGCTTGGGTGCTGGCATTGGTGCTCCCCAGGGCCGATCCGAGGGTGGCCGCATTGCAGGCACCGGCCACGCCAAAGCGGGAGGCGCCAGCGGAATCGAGCAGCCAGAGCACCTTGCCGTTGCCCGTGATCGTGCTGGGGCCGAGGGCCATCGTTTTGGCGGCGATCACGCCCCAGTCGTCGTTGCTGCGCACCAGCCGTTTGAGGGCCAGTACCCGGGTGAGCAGGGAGCGGGCCAACACGTTTTGGCTGCTGCCGCTGCCCTGGGTGGCGTAGCCCTCCACGGTGAACGTGGCCTTGCTGTCTCCTGGCGAATAGCTGTAGGAGCGCAGCCTGTAGCTGATGCCAACGCTGTCGGGGCGCCCATCGCTGCGCAGGTTGGCGCCGGGGGTGAGCTCACCCCCCAGCAGGGTTGTTTTGGTGGCGCCTGTGAGGCTGAGG
>CAYFKI010000061.1:2514-7278 GCA_964343525.1 uncultured Cyanobium sp. | reverse complement strand
ACCTCACCGCTCCCCTGGCCCCCAGCCTGTTTGAACCACTGAACGTGCAGGACCCTGCCCAGATCGAGGCGGTGTTTGAGCAGGTCAAACAGCAGTGGGGCTCAATCGATGTGCTGGTGCACTGCCTGGCCTTTGCCGGCAAAGAGGAGCTGGTGGGCGATTACTCCAACATTTCCCCCGAAGGTTTCGCCCGGGCCCTGGAGGTGAGCGCCTACTCCCTGGCTCCCCTCTGCCGCTACGCCAAGCCCCTGTTCAATGAGGGCGCCAGCGTGATCACCCTCAGCTACCTGGGCGCTGAGCGGGCCATCCCCAACTACAACGTGATGGGCGTGGCCAAGGCAGCCCTGGAAGCCTCTGTGCGCTACCTGGCCGCCGAGCTGGGCACCGACAAGCAGGTGCGCGTGAATGCGATCAGCGCCGGGCCGATCCGCACCCTGGCCAGCAGTGCCATCGGCGGCATTCTCGACATGATCCACAACGTGGAAGAAAAAGCCCCCCTGCACCGCACCGTGACCCAAGAGGAGGTGGGCTCCACCGCCGCCTTCCTCGCCAGCCCCCTGAGCTCCGGCATCACGGGCCAGGTGATCTATGTGGATGCGGGCTACTGCATCACCGGAATGTGAGCCCGAGCCGGCGTTTACCCGCTGAATGGGAACCCCAGGGGGCCGTGCTGATGGCCTGGCCCCGCCCCGATGGGGATTGGGCTCCCTATCTGGAGGCGGTGCGCAGCTGCTACCAAGAGCTCTGCGCAGTTGTGGTGCGCCATGCCCCCCTGCTGCTGCTCACAGCCAACCCAGCCGAAACCAGCGCCGAGCTGGCATCGCTTCAACAGCAACTGGAAAGCCGCGGCCAGGGCGCGCGGCTGCAGCTGGTCGCCAGCCCCGCCAAGGACACCTGGACCCGCGACTACGGGCCCATCACAGTGTTGGAGAGCGGACCCGCTTCCCCAGAAAGCGCTTCCCCAGACAACCCCGTTCTGCTCGATTTCCGTTTCAACGGCTGGGGAGGGAAGTTTGAGGCTGGTGGCGACAACCTGGCCACGGCGGCAGCTTGCGCCGCGGGGGTGTTGGGCCGAGCCCGCCGCCAGGAGGTGGCGATGGTGCTGGAGGGGGGCAGCATCGAATCCGATGGCGCCGGCACCCTGCTCACCACCAGCACCTGCCTGCTTTCGCCTGAGCGCAACCCCGACCTAAACCGCACCGCCATCGAAGCCGCCCTGATTACCCAGCTCGGGGCAGAGCGGGTGCTCTGGCTGGAGCACGGTCAACTGGCCGGCGACGACACCGACGCCCACATCGACACCCTGGTGCGCTTCTGCGACCCCACCACCCTGGCCTACGTGCGCTGCGACGATCCCAGCGATCCCCACGCCGAGCCCCTCCAGGCTCTGGAAGCGGAGCTGCAGCAGCTGCGCACCTTGGCCGGCACTCCCTACCGGCTGGTGCCCCTGCCCTGGGCCAAGGCCCGCTTTGCCCCCGATGACGGCCGCCGCCTGCCGGCCACCTACGCCAATTTCCTGATCCTCAATGGGGCGGTGTTGATGCCCAGCTACAACGACCCAGATCGCGATCAGGCCGCTCAACAGGCCCTGCAGATGGCGTTTCCCCGCCACAAGATTGAAGCGATCGACTGCTCGGCCCTACTGCTGCAGCACGGCTCCTTGCATTGCGCCACCATGCAGATTCCCGAGGCCGTGTTCCGATGAGCCGCCTGCGCGCTGCCCTGATCCAACAACCCTGGGCCGGCAACGCTGAGGCGATGGTGGCAGCCACCAGCAACGCCATCCGCTCGGCTGCGGGCCAGGGTGCCCAGTTGATCGTGTGCCAAGAACTGCACACAAGCCCCTATTTCTGCCAACGGGAAGACGTGGCCCGCCACGATCTGGCCGAACCCATTCCCGGCCCCTCCACCCACCACTTCGGATCCCTGGCGAAAGAGCTGGGGGTCGTACTGGTGATCAGCCTGTTTGAGCGGCGGGCGGCGGGTCTGGCCCACAACACCGCGGTGGTGCTGGAGCGTGATGGCACGATCGCCGGCACCTACCGCAAGATGCATATCCCTGAGGATCCGGGGTTCTGCGAAAAGTTCTATTTCGCCCCTGGGGACCAGGGGTTTGAGCCAATCCAAACCAGCCTGGGCCGCCTGGGGGTGCTGGTGTGCTGGGACCAGTGGTACCCGGAAGCGGCCCGGTTGATGACCCTCGCCGGCGCTGAGTTGCTGCTCTATCCCACCGCCATTGGCTGGAGCCCCGACGACGATGGCGCGGAGCAAGCGCGCCAACGGGACGCCTGGATCACGGTGCAGCGGGGTCATGCCATCGCCAACGGCCTACCCCTGCTGGCCGTGAACCGCTGCGGGGAAGAACGCGATCCTGGAGCGCCGCACGGCATCCGCTTTTGGGGCAGCAGTTTCGGCTGTGGGCCGCAAGGAGAGATCCTGGCCATGGCCAGCACCGACGAGGAGGAGCTGCTGCTGGTGGATCTAGACCTCGAGCGCAGTGAGAGCGTGCGCCGCTGGTGGCCATTCCTGCGCGATCGGCGCATCGAGGCCTACGGAGATCTGCTCAAGCGCTGGCGGGATTAGGGCCAGACGCGCGCTGGCATTAGCCCGACAAGGCCTGGCTCGGCATGATGGCCACGGGTGCCCAGCACCCGCCCCAGGCTCCATTCCCCACCAAAGCCGATCATCCTCACCATGCGAACCGGCGAGATTCACCGCGTTACTGGCGAAACCGAGGTGCGGGTGCAGCTCAACCTTGATGGCAGTGGCAGCTGCCAAGTGGGCACCGGGGTGCCGTTTCTCGATCACATGCTCCACCAGATCGCCAGCCACGGGCTGCTCGATCTGCAGATCAGCGCCCAGGGCGACACCCACATCGACGACCACCACACCAACGAAGACGTGGGCATTGCCTTTGGTCAGGCGCTCGCCCAAGCCCTCGCCGACCGGCGCGGCATCCACCGCTTCGGCCACTTCGTGGCGCCCCTGGATGAGGCCTTGGTGCAGGTAGCGCTGGATTGCTCCGGCCGGCCGCACCTGAGCTTTGGCCTGAGCATTCCCGCCCAGAAAATCGGCCAGTACGACACCGAACTGGTGAAGGAGTTTTTCGCCGCCGTGGCCAACAATGCCGGCCTCACCCTGCACATTCGCCAGCTCGATGGGGTGAACTCCCACCACATCGTGGAAGCCTGCTTCAAGGCCTTTGCCCGGGCCTTGCGCCTGGCCGTCGAGGTCGATCCCCGCCGCGCCGGAGCCGTGCCCAGCAGCAAGGGGGTGCTGGAACGGGCTGGCAGTTGATCAGTAAGCGGGCCTCATCGGCCAGCGGGCCTAATCAGCCAACACCCTGCCGCGGGTTTCAATCACCAGCGGCAAGGCCAGGATGCCCAGCAAGGGCACAAAACCGATCACAAACAACACCCCGAAAGCCCCCTGCAGGGCATTGGCTTTCATCGCCGCCACACTGCCCACCACGTAGGGGCCGATGGCCGTGATCAGCCGGCCCACGTTGTAACAAAAGCCAGAGCCGGTGGCCCTGAGACGGGTGGGGAACAGTTCGGGCAGATAGAAGGTGAAGCTGCCAAACACCCCAAACACGCTGAGGCCCACCCCGAAATACAGCCACGACCAACTAGCCAGATCCACCGGCACCAGCCCGCCGAAGGTGAGGGTGAGCATCAACGTGGAACAGAGGAAATACAGGGCAAACATCCAGCGGCGGCCGAGCAGCTTGGCGGCAGGAATGGTGAGCAGGGTGCCGATCAGGCCACCCAGGTTGAAGCTGAAGGTGATCGCCGTTTTCCAGTGCTCCACCGTGGACTGACTCACCAGCGCTGTCTGGGGATCCGCCGCCGAACGGGCTAGGCCTGCCGCCACCACGGGGATGAACGCGTTGCAACTCCACCAGGTGAGCAGGGCCACCACCGCCATCAAGAAACCACTGAGGGTGGCCCGGCGCTGCTGGGGGGAAAACAGCTCGCGCAAGCGGGCCGGTGGAGCGGCGGCCGCCACCTGCTGCCAGCGCTCGGGTTCTTTAGCGAACAGGCGCACCACAAAGGCCACAAGCGCTGGGATCAAGCCGCACAGAAACACATACCGCCAGGACGTTTCAGGACTGCCCACCAACCAGTGGCCCGCAATCAAGGAATTGGCCCCTGTGGCCAAAAACAGGCCCATCGGCGCCGAGGTGTAAAGCAGGGCACCGGCTTCCACCCGGGAGCGTTCGGGCACCGCCTCCGACACCATGGCGGCACCGGCCGCCCACTCCCCACCGATTCCCAGGCTGGCGACCAGTCGAAACACGATCAGCACGCCGAGGTTGGGTGCAAAGGCGCAGGCAAAGGTGCCCAGCGCATAGAGCAGCATCGTGATCAGCAGCGTGCGCATGCGGCCGATGCGGTCGCAGAGCTTGCCAAACACAATGCCGCCAATCGCCCAGCCCACCAGCAGCACAGAGGTGAGCAGGCCCGTCCAGTAGAGGGTGGCTGCCTTGGCCGCTGCCGAGCCAATCTCCAACCCCAGAAGGGTGGGCACCGCATTGGGCGCCACGTAGTTGAACAGCAGCCCATCAAAAATGTCGAAACCCCAACCCATCCAGGCTGCGAACAGCACAGCCCATTGCTGACGGGACAGTTGAAGCATGGGTTAGCGCCTCAGCGGTTCACGCGACCACAGAAAAATGCCCAGGCGTTCGGCCTCAGCCATGGTCTGCTTGGCATCGAGCAACAGCGCGCCACGGGCTTCCCAGGCAATGCCAGCTAAACCAGC
>CAYFKI010000061.1:0-2414 GCA_964343525.1 uncultured Cyanobium sp. | reverse complement strand
GAAATGGCCTCCACGATGTAGGCCGCCCGCTCCACATCGGCCCGCTCGGCTTCCGTGGGTACCCGGCTGGCGTAGAGCCCTGGCTCGGTGAGGAGATTGGGAGCCACATCTTCGACGCCCACCACCTGCAGCCCCAGCTCCTCAATGATTTGGGCCAGCGCCCGCAGGGCCGCATCGTCGCCGCTTCGCAGCGACGCCAGAATGCGGGGGGCCGCCATCAAGGTGGAGCCCTCAAAGCGCAGCACATTGAGGGATTTGGGGCGATAAAACTTGCCCACCATCACCACCTGCTGGATTCCCCGCTTTTCCAGCGATTTGAAAAACGAAATCGAGCGCTCGAAATAAAAGGGTTCCGCCCCCTCGATGTCCACCTCGAGGCCGTGGGGATAGCAGGCAATGTGCTCCCGCCCCTGCCGGGTGAGGGCTTCCGAGAGCATCCGAGGCAGCACTCCGGCACCAGCAATGATCGCGAGGGTCGGATCACCCATTGGGGCGGCGTGCAGCTCCAAGCAAACCAATCACTGCAGTCAACAGCCGAAGGCCCAGCCTGTGCGGCCTCAGGTGGACAGGTAGCCGGGCGGTCTGAGCCGACTCACCAGCTCCTCGGGGGTCAGACGGGTGTCGGGGAAAGTGGATTGGCTGCTTTCAGAGCCATCGGACGGGGCTTCAGGACCCGCCGCTTGGGCGCGCAGGTCCTTAAGCACCACGACCCCTTGGGCGGCTTCCTGATCGCCGATCACCGCCGCCCAGCGGGCGCCGGAGCGATCCGCCCGCTTGAATTGCTTCCCAAAAGCCGCGCCGCTGGCATCGATCTCCACCGCCACCCCGGCGGCGCGGCATTGGCGAGCCACGGGCAAGGCCATCGCTTCAGCGGCCTCTCCCCGGCTCACCAAATAAAGATCAGGCACAGACTGACGATCCGCCAGCCCCGCTGCCGCCCCGCTCTGGGTCAGCAAGAGGGCGAGACGCTCCATCCCCAGGGCCCAACCGATCGCCGGAGTGTCAGGCCCACCCAGTTGCTGCACCAGACCGTCGTAACGGCCGCCGCCACACACGGTGGCCTGGGCGCCGAGCTGATTGCTGGTGATTTCAAAAGCCGTGTGGCTGTAGTAGTCGAGGCCGCGCACCAAGCGGGGATTGCACACAAAGGGGATCCCCAGCGCCTCAAGCCCTTGCTGCACCTGGGCAAAGCGCTGCTGACTGGCTGGATCCAGGGCATCCGCCAGAGCAGGGGCCTCCTGCAACAAGGCCTGGGTTTGGGGATTCTTGGTATCCAGCACCCGCAGGGGATTGGTGTGGATGCGGCCCTGGGAATCGGCATCAAGCTGCTCGCGGCGTGCCTCCAGCCACGCCACCAAATGCTCGCGGTAGCGGGCGCGATCGTCGGCACTGCCAAGGGAATTCAGCTCAAGAGCCAAACCCTGCACCCCCAGATCGGCCAGCAGATCCCAGGCCACGGCGATCGCCTCCACATCGGAGCGGGCATCGGCAAAACCCAGCAACTCCACCCCGATCTGGTGAAACTGGCGCTGGCGGCCGGCCTGGGGACGCTCGTAGCGAAACATCGGCCCGCCATACCAAAGCCGCTGGGGACCTTGGCTCAGCAAGCCGTGCTGAATCGCTGCCCGAACCACCGATGCCGTTCCCTCCGGCCTGAGGGTGCAGCTGCGGTCACCCCGATCCAAAAAGGTGTACATCTCCTTACCCACCACATCCGTGGCTTCACCAATGCCGCGGGCAAACAGATCGGTGGCTTCCAGCAGGGGCGTGCGGATTTCGGCAATGGCAGCCCGGCGGAAATGCTCCCTGGCCGTGGCCTCGATGTGCTGCCACAGGGCCGTCTGCTCTGGCAGCAGATCCACCAGGCCCCGCAGGCTTTGAAGCGGTGAGGCGGAGCTAGGCACGAAGGGGCGGTTCAATCGGCCCAGTTTGCCGCCTGAAGCGCCAGGCCCCTAGCCGTAGAACTGCTGGTACCAGCTAGCGAAGCGCTCCACACCCACTTCAATCGGCGTGGAAGGCTTGAACCCCACCCAGGCCTCCAACAGGGAGGTGTCGGCGGCGGTGGCCACCACATCGCCGGGTTGCATCGGCTGCAAATCCTGGATCGCCTGGCGGCCGAGGGCCCGCTCGAGCACGCCGATGAAGTGGAGCAGCTCGGTGGGCTGGGCATTGCCGATGTTGAACAACCGATGCGGAGCCCAGCTGGTGGCCGGATCGGGATGGGCGGCATCAAAGGCGGGATCAGCCGTGGCGGGCTTGTCGAGACAAGCGATCACGCCGGTCACGATGTCATCGATGTAGGTGAAATCGCGGCGCATACGACCGTGGTTGAACACCCGGATGGGCTCGCCGGCCAAGATCGCCTTGGCAAACAGCATCGGCGCCATATCGGGGCGACCCCAGGGGCCATACAC
>CAYFKI010000060.1:0-7427 GCA_964343525.1 uncultured Cyanobium sp. | reverse complement strand
CAAGCCTGGGGCCGCTTCTGCCAGCTCTGGGCCCAGCAGGGCCAGGCCCTGGAAGACAGCCTGCGGGCCGCCGCCGGCCAGTGGCGCGAGCAGGGCGCCAAAAGCACCACCCCCTACAGCCCCAAGCCGCTCAAAAACCGCTGCGAACTGCTCAACCAGTGGCTCCTGAGCCAGGGCGAGGAGGGCGACTACGGCGCCACCAGCACCCAGGAATGGCTGAGCGCCTATTTCCACCCCGGCGCCTTCAGCAAGGTGGCCCGGCCCCTGGAGGGAACCAGCGCGCCCTCCTACCCCCAACCCCAGCTGATGGAGGCCATCGCCGCGGTGGTGGATGGACCGGCGGAAGCAGTGCTGCTGCATGCCTGCCATTGGGGTCGCCGGGAGTTGCAACGGCGCCGCCAGCGCCGCAACCAGCTGGGATTTGCCCAACTACTGGAAGGCCTGGATCCCGGCGAGGCCCCCAGCACCCCGCTCCTGGAGGCGGTGGGGGAGCGCTACGCGGCGGCCTTGATCGATGAATTCCAGGACACCGATCCGATCCAGTGGCGGATCCTCGCGCGCGCCTTCCAGCCCCACAGGCACCGCTTGGTGATGGTGGGTGATCCCAAGCAGGCGATCTACCGCTTTCGCGGCGGCGAGCTGGCCACCTATCTCCAGGCCCGCGCCTGCGCTGGCGCCGGGGGGGGAATCAGCAGCCTGGGCGACAACTACCGGGCCGCAGCGGGCCTGATCGAGGCCCTCAATGGCTTGATGGCCCCGGGCCTGCGCCGCTCCAACCTGCCCGTGCCCGAGGTGGTGGCCCGGGCCCACAAGGGGCGCCTGCACCTGCCCGACGGCGAAGCCCCCCTGCAACTGCTCTGGCTTGGCAGCAACCGGACGGCTGGCGAGAAAGCCCCCAGCCGCAGCCATCTGGAGCAGAGCCTGCCAGCCCAGATCGCCGCCCACACCGCCCAGCTGCTCAACCGGGGGCTGGTGCTCGAGCACGAGGGCGATCAGCGAACCCTGCAGCCGCGGGATGTGTGCCTGTTGGTGAGCACCCACAGCCAGGCTGAAGCCCTGCGCGCAGCCCTGGAGCAGGTGGGGATCGCCAGCCGCCTGGTGAGCAAGGGCGATGTGCTCGAAAGCGCCGGGGCTGCGGCCCTACAGCGCTTGCTCGATGCCCTGGCCGAGCCTGCCAGCCCCAACCGGCTGCGCCTACTAGCGGCCTCCCCCTTGATGGGCTGGAGCCCGCAGCAGCTGATGGCCGCCACGTCCGCCACCTGGGCCGAGCTGGCGGGCCGGCTCAGTGCCATGGCCGAGCAGCTGCCGCGCCGCGGCCTCCTGGGTGTGCTGGGCAGCTTGCTGGGCACCGACAACCTGGCCCAACTGGCCCTGGATGGCCGGCTGCTGGCGGATCTCCAGCAAAGCGCCGAGCTGGTGCAGGAATGCCTCCACACCGACCACCTGGGACCAGCGGCGGCGGCCGATTGGCTGCGCCGGCGGCGCCTGGATCCCGATCGCCAGGTGCCCGAATCCCACCAACCCCACAGCGATGTTGTCGATGATGCGGTGGCGGTGGTGACGGTGCACCGCAGCAAGGGGCTCGAATATCCCGTGGTGATCTGCCCCTACCTGTGGCAGGCCCCTAGCGGCCAGGGACCCGCCTCCCTGCGCCTGGGCGTGCGCTGGCATCCCGTGGACGAACCCGTGCTGGATCTTCACCTCAACCGCCACTGGGGCCAGGGCCATCGGGCCCAACAACAGCAGCTCAACGCCGAACTCCAGGAGCGGGAGCGGCTGGCCTATGTGGCCCTCACCCGTGCCATGCACCTGCTGGTGCTGGCCTGGGGCCCAGCCCATGGTCAGCAGGGCAATCCCCTCCATCCCTGGCTGTTCAGCCAGGAGCCGCCGCCGGCCGTGGAGCTCGGCGCCAGCTGCCCCTACGCACCCCGCAGCGATGACGACTGGCGCGAGCTGCTCGTCCAGGGAAGCCGCGATCGGGGGTTCGCCCTGGCGTTGCTGGACCCTCCAGCTCCTGCAGCGGTGCAGCGTTTCACGCCGCCCAAGCCCAGGTCCCAGGAGCGGCTGGGCCGGGGCCCTGTGCCCCAAGGACCTTTCGATACCAGCTGGGGACGCAGCAGCTACACCAGCTGGACCCAGGGCAGCCATGGGGCGTCCCCCAAAGCGCTCGAGGAGGGCCGCGAAACCGATGCCTGGCCCAACGACAGCCTCAGCAACACCATCGGCGACACCCTGTCGGAGCAGACTCTCCAACCAGCTGCTCCCCAAGCCCCTGGCTGGAGCGATCAGGGGCCCCTGGCCGCCTTCCCCCGCGGCGCCAATGCGGGCGATTGTCTGCATCGCATTCTTGAGCAGATCGACTACCAACAAGGAGTCGATGACGCCGGCACCGTCGCGCGCGTCCACCGGGAACTGCAGCGATCCGGCATTGACACCGACCAGGCCGAAGCCGTGCTGCTTGGCATCCAGACCCTGCTAGCCACGCCCCTAGGGGGTCCCCTGGGCTCCTTTCAACTGCAAGCCACCCACGCCAACGAACGGCTGCACGAACTCAACTTCGACCTCACCCTGGGGCAGGTGGGGGCCAAGGATCTGGCTGCCGCCTTCGCCCAGCATCCCAGCAGCAGCTTCGGCGCTGCCTATGCCGCCAGCCTGGCGGAGCTTTCGGTGGCAAGCCGGGGTTTTCTGACCGGCTCCATCGACCTGGTCTTTCTGGCCCCGGGGGCCGATGGACGCCAGCGCTGGTGGGTTGCCGATTGGAAGAGCAACTGGCTGGGCGAACGGGATGCCCAGGGACGGCCAATCAGCTGTGGTCCGAAGCACTACGGCCAGGCCGCCATGGCGGAGCTGATGGCAGCCAGCCACTACCCGCTCCAGGCCCATCTCTACCTGGTGGCCCTGCATCGCTACCTGGGTTGGCGCCTCAACGACTACCAACCAGCTCGGGATCTGGGCGGCTACGCCTACCTCTTCCTGCGGGGCGTACCCGGCGATGATCCCCAAGCCAGTCTCTGCGCCCAACGCCAGGAGCCGGTGCCCGGGGTGTTCATCGAGCAGCCGCCCCTAGAGAGGCTGATGGCCCTGAACCAGGCCCTTGGCGGCCTCCCCACCTCGGAATCCTTCCCCCGCGCCGCCTGACCATGGTCACCTCCCCTGCGGAACAGGCCCGTTGGCTTTCGGCCCTCCAGGGCGCCCTCCAAGAAGCGCTGCCCCGGCTGCATCAGTGCCCGGCTGATCCCCTGGTCGGGGAGCTGGTTGAGGCCCTCACGGCAGCCCTGGCCGAAGGATGCCTCGCCATCCCCATCCCCTCGGAGCAGCACCGCCAGGCCCTGCTCGCCTCACCCCTGGGTCACCCAAGCGAGGGGCCACTTGTGCTGGAGGGGGATCAGCTCCTTTGGCGCCGCTGGCAGCAACAGCGCAACCAGGTGCTCGACACCCTGATCGCGATGGCCCAGACGCCCCTTCCCCGATCAGAGGGCTCCACGACCGGCCCCCATGCCGCCAACCCAACCCCAACCAAGACGGTCCAACGCGATCGCGATCAACAACGGGCCGTTGAAGCGGTGCTCGAACACCAGCTGGTACTGCTGGAGGGGGGGCCTGGCACCGGCAAAACCAGCACCGTGGCGGCCATGATCGCGGCGGTGCAGGCCGTGGAGCCCGCCTGCCGCATTCACCTCACGGCCCCCACGGGCAAGGCCACTGCCCGGCTGCGCGCAGCACTGGGAGCCACGAACCTGCCCTGCAGCACCCTGCACCGTCTGCTGGAGAGCCGGGGCGATCGCTTTGGCCGTAACCGGCGTCACCCCCTGGCTGTCGACCTGGTGGTGGTGGATGAGGTGTCGATGGTGGATCTGGGCCTGATGCAGGCCCTGCTCGAGGCCCTGCCCAGCGGAGGGCGCCTGGTGCTGGTGGGAGACAGCGCCCAGTTGCCGCCCGTTGGGGCCGGAGCCGTGCTGCTGGAGCTGGGCGAGCCGGATCGGCGCCAGCAGCTGGGACCAGCCGCAATCCGGCTGCAAACGGTGTACCGCAACAACGGTGCGATCGCCGCCGTTGCCGCCACCCTCAACCCGTTTGGCAAAGGCCCAACAAACCAAGCAACCCAAGCAAGCCCAGCAGACCCGGGCGCCCTACTGCCTGATGACACCGCCGCCCTGTTGGCCCAACTCAGCCCCAGCGACAACCTCCGCTGGCTGGTGGCCCCTCGCACGGGCCTACCCACCCCCCTGCTGGAGCGCCTGAAAGAGCATCAGCACCAGCTCCAGCAGCAAAGCCAGGCCGCCGATCTGGGCGATGCCGAGCAGGCCCAAACCTTGTTGGGTGCGCTGGATCATCTGTTGGTGCTCTCCCCTTTGCGCCGGGGTCGCTGGGGGGTGGATGCCATTCACCAAGCGCTGCTGGGGGAGGCCTGTCTGCGGGGGCCTGAGCAGTGGCCCCTTGGCACCCCCGTGCTCTGCCAGCGCAACCTGTCCGACCTCGGACTCGCCAATGGGGATGTGGGTCTGGTGGTGGCCGTGAATGGCCAACGGCGGCTGCTGTTCGGCATCCCCGGCAACCCGGATCCGCTGCTGATCCATCCGGCCCAGCTAGCCGATGGGCTCCCCGCCCTCGCCCTCACGGTGCACAAGGCGCAGGGCAGCGAAGCCAGTGAGGTGTGGGTGTTGATGCCCGAGACGGGCAGGCCAAGCCAACGGCTGCTCTACACCGCCCTGACCCGCGCCCAACATCGGGCCGTGGTGATCACCCCTGAGGGGGGCTTGCCGTCCAACGCTGCTGGCGAGAGGGTTGGGGCACCCACGATCCCGCGTTGATGGCGCCGGCGCCCGGCCAAGAGCCCCAGCTGGGGCGGGTTGATCGGCCCTGGGGCTGGTTTGAAACCCTGGCCTGGGGCGAGGGCTATTTGGTCAAACGCCTGTTGATCCACAAGGGCTGCCGCATCAGCCTGCAGCGGCACCGCCATCGCTGCGAACACTGGGTGGTGGTGGCCGGCGATGGCGAACTCCAGCTCGAGGCCAGCCCCATTCCCGCCTCCGCGGGCACCTGCCTGTTCATCCCCCAAGGAGCGGTGCACCGGGCGAGCGCCGGACAGCACGACCTGCTGATTGTGGAAGTCCAGCGCGGAGAGCTGCTCAGCGAGGACGACATCGAACGGCTCGCCGACGACTTCGGTCGTTGAGCTCTGACGCTGCCTGAGGCTGACGCGCTCTTTTGCTGACCGCTGCTGAGCGCTGCTGACCGCGAATGCCGTGCCCAGCAAGGGGCCCCGCCTGCCCGGGTGATAGATTGAATTTTCAGCCTTTTTCAAGGGCAGGGCAGTTTTGTAGTTGCCGTGCAAGGAAACAATCATTGGATTGCTTCTTTGCCTTGAGCGATTACTTCCATTGGGTTTCTGCCGGCCTGCGTTGAAGGACATCACCAGGCCCAATTGAAATCCGTGACCGAACTCGCTAACGGCGGCAGTTTCACCTGCTCCGTCGACTTTGACCTGCGCGTGGACTCAGCCGAGAGCGCACCAACCAACTCGCCTATCGAAGCGCCCGCAGAAGCGCCCATCGAAGCCCCAGCCAATGGTTTTGACCGTTTTGGCTTAGGCCCTGAGCTGCTCAAGGCGCTGGCCGAGATCGGCTACAAGGAGCCCTCGCCGATCCAAAAAGCCGCCATTCCCGAACTGCTGCTCGGGCGCGATCTGGTGGGTCAGGCCCAAACGGGCACCGGCAAAACGGCGGCCTTTGCCCTGCCGATGCTCGCCGCCCTGGACCCCGAGCAACGCAAGCCCCAGGTGCTGGTGCTGGCACCCACGCGGGAGTTGGCCCTGCAGGTGGCCGATGCCTTCAGCAGCTACGCCGCCCACCTCAACCATGTGCGGGTGCTGGCGATCTATGGCGGCGCCGATTTCCGCGAGCAAATCCACCAGCTCAAGCGCGGTGTTCAGATCGTGGTCGGCACCCCTGGGCGGGTGATGGACCACATGCGCCAGGGCACCCTCGACCTCTCCTGCCTGCGGGCCTTGGTGCTCGATGAGGCCGATGAAATGCTGCGGATGGGCTTCATCGACGATGTGGAGTGGGTGCTCACCCAACTGCCGGAGCAACGCCAGGTGGTGCTGTTCTCCGCCACCATGCCCAGCGAAATTCGCCGCATTTCGCAGAAATACCTCAACGAACCCGCTGAGGTCACGATCAAACAAAAGGCCGCCGATGCCAGCCGCATCCGTCAGCGCCACCTGATCGTGCATGCCCCCCACAAGCTGGCGGCCCTCGAGCGGGTGCTCGAAGCCGAAAGCCGCGAAGGGGTGATCATTTTTGCCCGCACCAAGGCCATCACCATGACGGTGGCCGAATCGCTGGAACAGCACGGCTACGACGTGGCCGTGCTCAATGGCGATGTGCCCCAGGCCCAGCGGGAACGCACGATCGAGCGGCTCAAGCAAGGCCAGGTGGATGTGCTGGTGGCCACCGATGTGGCCGCCCGGGGCCTGGATGTGGACCGCATCGGTCTGGTGATCAACTACGACATCCCCTTCGATTCCGAGGCCTACGTGCACCGCATCGGCCGCACCGGCCGGGCCGGTCGCAGCGGTGACGCCATCCTGTTCCTCACCCCCAGGGAGCGGCGCTTCCTCGGCGGCCTGGAGCGGGCCGTGGGCAAAGCCATCGAGCCGATGGAGGTGCCGAGCAACGCCACGATCAACCAAAACCGCCTCGACCGGCTGCGCACCAAACTCACCACCGGCCTGCAAACCCCCAGCACCAGCGAAGAGGAGCGGGCCCTGCTGAGCGAAATCCTCCAGCGCGTCGCCCAGGAGCAGGGCTGCAGCCCCGAGCAGCTGGCCCTCGCAGCCCTCGAAATCAGCCTGGCCGGCAAACCACTGCTGATTCAGGGAGAAGACAACTTCGATCAGGTCCGCCACAACGGTCCCGGCCGCGATGGGATGCGGCAGCTGGATCGGGATCCCCGCCGCAGCCGCGATGGCGCCGGCCGTGACGCAGGCCGCGGCCCCCGGGGGGAACGCCCGATGGGTCCCCCGGAAAGCCACATGGAACGGTTCCGCGTGGAAGTGGGCTGGAGGGATCGGATCAAACCGGGCAACATCGTGGGCGCCATCGCCAACGAGGCCGGCCTGAATGGCCGCTCGATCGGCCGCATTCAGATCTTTGACACCCACAGCACGGTGGATCTGCCCAAAGGCATGCCCGACGACGTGTTTCAGGGCCTGCGCCAACTGCGGGTCATGAACAAGCCCCTGCAACTGTCACGGCTGGAGCACTGAGCCCCAGCCCCTCAGCCCCAGGCTGATGACAGCCAGCTGCCTAATGAAAGCCAGCTGCTTACGACCACTGGCTGGTGACCTCGGTCATGACCGAGACGCTCGCCCCCACCGATTCCACCGCCGCGATCAAGGCGGTCTGCACCTCAGAGCGCTCGCT
>CAYFKI010000059.1:0-7510 GCA_964343525.1 uncultured Cyanobium sp. | reverse complement strand
TGGTCTGGGAATTGGGCGCCGATGCCACGGCGCTCGCCTGGGCCACACCCTGGGTGACCGAGGTGGTGATCGTGTTGATCTTCGACACCGTGGCGCCCAAATTGGCGAGATAGTCGGCGGCGGAATTGGGTGACACCTGGTTGAGGCGGTACACCTTGGAAAGCTGGGGCGCGAAGGTTTTACCCGCAATCGCCGGGCCAGCCATGATCAAATTTCCATCCACCCGGCCCTGCAGCCCAGAGGCCAACAGCACCGAATTCAGGGCCCGGGCATAGGTTTCGTTTTTGAAGGAAATGGTGACCAGCCGATTGCTGGCCGCCGAAACAGGCTGCCCAGAGGCATTGCCAGCTCCAGACGCCGCGCCAGCACCAGCTTCCCCATCCACATAGACAAAGCCAAAGCCGCCGATCTGGGCCAAGGCCATCAGGGCATCCTTGGCGGGGGCATTTTTCAGGGTGAGGGTCACCCGCGGACCCGTCACCTGCACCAGCGAGGGATTGCGCAGCAGCAGCGAACCCACGGCCATGTCGCCCAGGGGCGGGGCCACCGCCCGGGGCCGCAGGGCAGGCACCTCCATCGACTGAGGAATACTGCCGGGCTGGTTGAGATCCAGCCGGGCCGTCTGCTGCACCGCCTGGGCCGGCGCCGCAAAGGAGAGGATCAGGTTCTGGCCATCGGCGCTCACCGTGGGGCGGCCGAGGGGCAAGCCATTGGCGGCCAGGATGTCGAGCTGGAAGCTGGTGCCGGTGCCCTGGAGGCTCACCAGTTGCAAGCCCAACTCCGGCAGCGACAACCGCTGGGGCCCGAAACGCAACGCGGCGGGTTGGCTGGTGAGGATCTGGCCTTGCCAACGGTTGCCATCCGCGCTCTGGCGCAGCTGGGGAGCAGCCCCCGTGCCGCTGATCACCAGCTCCACCCCATCGGGCAACCGCCGCACCGACAACTGCATCGTGGCGGCCGCAGACGGTGACATGCCCGCAGGCGGTGAAACGGCCGCAGGCAATGGTGGCGGAGTTTCCACCCCACCCATGGCAAGGGCACTCCCCATCCCAGGAGCAGCCGAAACTGACCCAGCCAAAACTGAGCCAGCAGAAGCTGAGCCAACAGCAAATGTGGCGGCAACGAGGAGGCGGTGGGACCACCGTGAAACGCGTTGCACCACACACCCACCTGGATGGGCGGATGGTATCGCCGCTAACCCGGCGCAGCCAGGTCGCCCTTGGCTGGTGTCGGGGGCCGTTGGCCCCGGCCATAGAGCGACACGTTCAACTTGAGCAGCACCTTGCCGGCGCTTCTGGCAGAAGAAGGTGCACTCGGCGCAGTTGGCTGGGCTGGCTGTCCCGGCTGGCTGGCCTGGGCAGCTGGGGACGTCCCAGCTGGGGGCGTGGGCTGGGGCGCAGCGTCGGGTTTGGGATCCTCCAGGGCCACTTGCAGATCGCTCTGCACCACCAGCAGATTGAGGCGCTCAATCCGGCGTAGAAAGTCCAACACCTGCGGGAACGTGCCCTTCGCCGCGAGCAGCACGGTTTGCCGCTGGAGGCCCTCCACGGCCAGGGGATCGGGCGGCGGTGGCGCTGGCTTGGTGGAGGCAGAGCCACCAGCACTGGTTTTGGCCGAGGTTTCGGGGGGCGCCTGCTGGGGCTCGTAAAGATCCAACTGGATGCCCGCCTGGGCTGCCACCCGATCCATCTGGGCCAGCACGGTGGCAAGGCTGCCACTGCCCGCAATCAAACGCACCAGCAACGCCTGCTGGTGCTCCGCCGTGGCCTGTTGCTCCAATTGCAGCGCCAACTGGCGGCGCAGCACGGGCAGCTGGCTTTCGCTGGCCCGCAGGGTCGCCAGCTGGGCCTGGCCCTGATGCCACTGTTGCCATTGCGGCAGCACGAGGGCGCCCCCGACCACCGCCGCCAGCACACCACCCAGGCCCACGGGGCCCCAGAACGCTGCCCGGGCAAGCCCAGTCATGGCAGCACCCCCGCCCGCTGGAGCATCTGCCGGCGCTGGGCCATGCCCTCGGCCCCAAGTGCCCGCAACTGGGCCCCATCCAGCAGGACCGGGCGCTCGGCAAAGGCTGCCGAAAGCTCAAACATCACCGGCTGCCGACCCCGCTCGACAGGGGCGGCGGCACTGTCGGAGGCCCCATCCCGGTTGGCCTTCACCAGCTCCACCCCATCGGGCTGGAACAACGGAGAGGCCTGAAGCTCCAGCTGGAGGGCATTGATCCGAGCAAAGGCCTGGGGATCGGCGGCCCGGCCCTTGAGATGGAGCATGGTGGGCTCCACCCGCAGCTCGGTGATCTGCACACCAACCGGCGTGCGGCGGCGCAGATCCTCCAGCAGGGCCGACCCCGATCGCACCGCCACCAGACCATCAGCCAAGGCCTGATTGCCCCGTTGCAACAAGCGAAGTTGGCGCCGCTGGCGCTGGAGCCGGGCCTGCAACCCATCCGCCATGGCCTGGACCGGCAGCAAACGCGCGATCTCAGCGCGGTTGCTCACCTGCAACGCCGCCAAGCCAGCAGCCGCCAAGGCCATGGCCGCCACCAAAGCAGCCCCAACCGCCGCCCCCCGACGCAAAGGAGGCCGCCAATCCACCCATGGGCCCTCTTGAAGCGGCTGATCACTGCGGGTTTCCTGGAGCAGATCCAAACCAGCGAGGCTGGGATCCCAACCGGGCTCGTGATCAGCCAACAGCACAGGCTCCAGTGGCCAGGGCTGCACCAGCGACGCCAGGGGATTGGCCTGCTCGGGCAAATCCACGCCGCCCTGGCTGCCGCTGGAGGCATACCACCGCCACCGCTGGGCGGGCAGTGAGGCCTGATCAGGCCCTTGGTTCGCGCGCTGTTGGCGCCAAAACAGTTGGCAGCGCCGCAGGGCTTCTTCAAACGCTGGATTCAAAGCCGCATCCCCATTGGGATCCAGGGCACCCCCCGCTGGCCAAGCCGGCAAGGGCCAATCCGCCTCAGGAACCCCATCCACCACCAGCCAAAGCCGGTTGCTGGCTGGATCCAGCTCCACAAACCAGTGTTCAGCGGCGGATTCTTCACTCCAGAGCGGTTGCAGGGATCGCCAGTGCAGCACCTGGGCCGGGATGAGCCGCTGCACGGCCACCCCAGCCACCGAGAACACCTCCTGCCAGGCCTCCACCACCGCCTTGGGGGCCGCCACTAACAAGGTTTGAGCTTGCTCATCGGAGGTCGGTGGCAACGGCTGCCAGCCCAGATAGGAGCGATCCAGGTTCAGCGATGGGCCCAAATCCAGCTGGAGCTGGCGTAAGGCCTGGAGGGGATCGTCGGGTTGGTCGGCAAACGGCCAGGCCACCACCCGCCATTGGCAGGCTGCGCTAGGCAACACCACCTCCAGCTGGGCGGCGACCAGTCCCTGCTCCAGCAGCCAATCACCGAGGAAATCCCCCAAGGCCGGCCGGTTCTGGGGCATGCCCTGACGGCAGATCCCCTCCGGCAAGGGCACCACCTCTGGTGGGGGCAGAGCTGCCCGGCCCCTGGGGAGCTGCCGGGCGCGCAACCAACGATCATCCACTTGCAGCCGCAGGCGCTGGGGAAAGAGCTGTTGCTGCAGCTGCCGCAGCCGCTCCTGGATCAGCGCCGGGAGCTCCTCAACGGTGATCGCGCTCACGCTCACGCCCGCCAGGGAAGCCCGGACCCCACCGCTTGGCCGATGTGGGCCAGGCCATGGCGATCCAGCTGGCGGCTGAAGCCCTCCAGGATGCGGGGCACCAGCGTGGGGCCCTGGTAAATCCAACCCGTGTAGAGCTGCACCAGCGACGCGCCGGCGGTGATGCGCTCCCAGGCCACCTCGGGGGAATCAATCCCGCCCACCCCGATCAGGGGCAAAGCGGGCCCTGCAGTCGCCCGCAGCCGCCTGAGCACCTCCAGGGCCCGCGCCCGCAGGGGCGCCCCACTCAAACCACCGGCTTCCTCGGCCAGGGTGCGGCCGGTCTGGGCTAGGCGCCGATTCTCCAAACCCAGGCGGTTGAGGCTGGTGTTCACCGCAATCACCCCGGCCAGGCCCTCCTCGTAGGCCATTCGCGCAATCGAATCAATGGCGTCGTCTTCGAGATCGGGCGCGATCTTCACCAGCAGCGGCGGGCAGGCCGTGAGCCGGCGCAGGCGCTCCACCAGCCGCCGCAGCAGCACCTCCTCCTGCAGATCCCGCAACCCGGGCGTGTTGGGGGAGCTCACATTGATCACGGCGTAATCCGCCAGCGGCGCCAACAGCTCCAACGACGAGGCGTAGTCGTCGGGGGCCAGATCCAAAGGCGTGACCTTGGATTTGCCCAGGTTGATCCCCAGCACAGCCGGCCGTTGCCCGGGGGGCAAGAGGTTTTGCCGTTCCAGGGTGCGCTTGGCCTCCAGGGCGCTGCCGTTGTTGAAGCCCATGCGGTTGAGGGCGGCCTGCTCCGCTGCCAGGCGAAACAGCCGGGGTTTGGCATTGCCCGGTTGGCCGTGCCAGGTGATGGTGCCCAGCTCGGCTGCACCAAAGCCGAAGCAGTGCCAAATGCCTGCCGCCACGGCGTTTTTATCGAACCCTGCCGCCAGCCCCACCGGATTGCTGAAGCGGCAACCAAACAGGCTTTGCTCCAGGCGGGCATCGGGGCGCTGCAATTCGGCCGCCAGACCCTGGAGCGCGCCACTCACCCCGGGCCAACGACGGCGCAACGACGCCTGGGCCAAGGCCGTGAGGGTGAACTGGCTCAGCTGCTCGGCATCGGCCCCCTCATCGGCGGCCAACATCGGCCCCACAAGCCGCTGATACAGCGCGCCGGTGGTCGTTGCGCGATCCACGCTCTCCCCCACTACTCCCTTACCCCCAATCCTGGCGTGGCACGGGCCAAACGCCAGCGGCCATCGCCGGCGGGTTGCACCAACCAATCGCGCCAATTCCAGGCGTCGGTTTTGCCCTCGAGCTGGCGGAGGGGCATCTGCACCAACTGGGCCAGCTCCACCACACTGAGGCCATAGCCCCGCTCCGCCAGGCGGTCGGCCAGCTCCAGGCGGGTGAGCAGCTCCTGAAGCGATGCCGGGGCCAGATCCCTCTCTGGCGGGGGAGCGGCCACCACCTCACCGGCAGCCAGGGCCGGCCGTTGGCCCTTGGAGAACGCCACGGCGATCGCATCGCAGCGGTCGTTGTCGGGATCGCCGCTGTGGCCCTTCACGTAGACCAGCGGCACCCCGGGCAGCCGGCAACCATCCAACGCCTCCCACAGGTCACGGTTGAGCACCGGACTGCCGGAGGCCGTGCGCCAGCCCTTGCGCTTCCACCCCTGGATCCACTTGGAAAAGCCGTCGATCAGATATTTGCTGTCAGTGCGAATGGCCAGATCCGGATGCCGGGGCAGCTCCTTGAGGGCCTCCAGCAGGGCCAACGCCGCCGTGAGCTCCATCCGGTTGTTGGTGGTGGCCTGGTCGGCGCCACCAAATTCGTGCAGGGAGCCATCCTCAAACCGCAGCAACGCCCCCCAGCCACCGGGGCCTGGATTGCCACTGCAGGCGCCATCACAGGCAGCCGCCACCACCCGCACCGCCTGGGATGGCATCGCAGAGGCGCCCGTCATCGGCTGTGCAGCCACTCGCCCATTTGCCAAGGTTCGCTTTCGAGCACGGCCGGCCTGCAACGCCGCAGCCACCCATCGAACCTACCGGCGCGCCGCCCGCCCCAGGGCAGCAGTGACAGTTGACAGAGAGGCCTCCTGGCCCTGGCAGGCCCCGGATCCAATCGGTATGGTTCCCTTGTGTGAGGAGTGCGGAACGTCACTTCCGGGGTCGAAACGAGGACAGACTCCCAGAAACCGTTCCTACCTCAAAGCCCTGCCTTCGGCGGGGCTTTTTTATTGCCTGCCCGCCGCCGCTGATCGAGCGCAAGCTCGTGGCCGGAGCTGGGCCAGCATCAAAAAAGCCGGCCCCCAAGGGGACCGGCTGGGAAAGCCCGCAGGGGGCAAGCAGCGTGCTGGGGCCTTACGGCTCCAGCAGGGCGATCATTTGATCGACACTTTGCCGCCGACTTCTTCCACGGCCTTCTTGATGGATTCGGCTTCGGCTTTGGCGATGCCTTCCTTGATGGCCTTGGGAGCAGCTTCCACAAGCGCTTTGGCTTCGCCCAGACCGAGGCCGGTGGCCTCGCGGACAGCTTTCAGCACTTTGATCTTGGCCGAATCATCGAAGCCATCAAGGATGACGTCGAATTCGGTCTTCTCTTCGGCGGCTTCAGCAGCACCACCGCCAGCGGCGGGAGCGGCCATCACCACGCCGGCGGAAGCGGCGGCGGACACACCGAAGGCCTCTTCGATCTGCTTGACAAGCTCGGAAGCTTCCAGCAGCGAAAGGGTCTTCAGCTGTTCGAGGATGTTGTCGGTTGTAGCGGACATGGTTGGATCAGCAACAGATCTGTGAAAACAGTCGGATCGGGGAGCTCAGCAGAGCAGGCCTCAGGCGGCCGTGCCCTCGCCATCGGCGTGCTGCTTGAGCGCCCGGGCAAGACCGGAGGGAACCTCGTTGATGCCCACAGCAACCTTGGTGGCCACGGCGTTGATCGCACCGGCGATCTGGGCCATGAGCACCTCCTTGGAGGGCAGATCCCCGATGGCCTTGATCTCGGCTTGCGAGAGGAGCTTGCCTTCGAAAAGGCCGCCCTTCGTTTCCGATTTCTTGCTGTCCTTCTGGAAGGACTGCACGGCTTTCACCGCACCGCCCACATCCCCTTTGACGAGGATGAAGGCGTTGGTGCCGGTGAGTAGGGATTCGAGTTCCGACCAGGCGCTGTTGCCATCAATGGCCCGGCGCATCAAGGTGTTTTTGGTCACCTTGCACACGCCGTTGCTGGCCTGCAGACGGGTCCGCAGATCAGACATTTCCTTGATGGAGAGGCCCTTGAAATCAAGAACCAGCGCCATTTCGGCCTCGCCGAGGAGCCCTTTGAGCTCTTCGACGATCTGTTGCTTGTTCTCCAGCGTGCGGCCCATAGGTTTGGAACGGATCGGGGGAACAAGCCGGGTACGCGGCCCCAACAAGCGCATTCGGCGAGAACGTCCCGCCTGAATGGCTTCGAGGCCGCTGCATGCTCCGCGCCCGATCGGCCCATCCGTGCTGGAGGTCCGTGGGAGCTAAAACCTGTGGCGTTGACCTCGGCAGGACTTACGAGCGGGGTTGAACGGGAACCGGAGAACCGGAAACCGCCCAACCCAGACCACCTGCTGTCTTGGGTTGGTTTGGTGTGGGCGCGTGCCCTTCTGGCCTAAGCCAGTTGACCAACCTACAACAGCGCTGATCAGGCTTCCTGCTTGAGGTCCTGGAGGGCGGCGAAGTCCACCTGCACCGAGGGGCCCATGGTGGAGGTCACATAGAGGCTCTTCCAGTAACGACCTTTGGCACCGCTGGGTTTGTTGCGGTCGATCGTTTCCTGCAGGGCCTTGAGGTTGTCGAGCAACTTGGCGGCATCAAAGCTGGCCTTGCCGAAGCGCACGTGCACGATGCCGGTGCGGTCGGCGCGGAACT
>CAYFKI010000058.1:3060-7621 GCA_964343525.1 uncultured Cyanobium sp. | reverse complement strand
GGAGAGGAGCTGGAGGCGCTCAAAACAGTTCCGAATCTGCTGATCACCCCCCATGTCGCCTGGACATCCCGGCAAGCCCGCCAACGGCTGGTGGCGACCTTGGGGGATCACCTCAAGGCCTTCCGCGAGGAGTCCAAGCGCTGATCCCAATCGGCGCTGAGGGCCGCCAGCAAATCGGCCACGGTTACCACCACGCGATAGCTGATCGCAATCGCCAACAACGGGGCCTCGGGCAGGGCCACCCCCAGCCGCAGCAGCAACACCGCCTCAAACACCCCAATCCCGCCAGGGGCTCCCGGCACAACCAAGCCGGCCGTCCAGGCCAGCGCGAATCCCGCCAACCAGCCGCCCCAACCCAAGCCATAGGCCAGATCAAAGGCTTCTACGCAGCAGGCAAAGCCGGCAAAGCGCAGCAGCACAAACACCAACTGGGCCGCCACCAGGGGCCAGGGGTAGCGGCTGAGGGCAGGCAGCTGGCCTGGGCTGGCCTCCTGCAGATCGCGGGCCTTGGAGCGCTCAAGCCGAAGCAGCAGGGGATTGAGCCACTGGGGCAACAGCAGCAGCAACGGCAACAGGCAGAGCAGGCCAAGGCCGCCTTGCCAGCCCCCCAAGGGCACCAGGGCCAGGGCCGTGATTGCTGCCACCAGCGGATCGAGAATCACGGCCACCAGGGCCAGGGTTCCGGTGGCGGGCTGGAGCAACGGAGCCTGGGGGGAGCGCAACAGGCCCACCCGGGCCGCCAGATGCCAGATCCCACCGGGCCAATACTTGCGGGTGTTCGTGGCGAGGTAGGCCCGCACCAGGGGCTGCCATTGGGGTTGCAGGCCAAGCCAGCGCAGCACCACCCCCAACCCCAGCCCATTGGCCACCAAGCTGGCCAGGCTGGTACCCACCCCCAACAGCAACCACAGCCACCCCTGACCATCCAGCTGCAACTGCAGCAGTTGTTGGCCATGGGCCAGCAGGGCGGCCAGCAGAAAACCAGCGCTCAGCAGGGTGGTCCAGAGCTTGAGGCCCCCAGGCAGCCGGCCCAACTGGTGCTGGGCAGCCTCCAGGCGCAGGAGACCCCAGGCCAGCAGCCGTTGACCGCGGTGGAAGAACTGGGTGCTCATGGCTCCCCTGGCGCGTCCCCATCCTGGGCGGCCCGCTGAACCACCGCCCGCACCTGCTCCAGGCTCAGTTGGTGCTGCTCGGCAAGGGCCATCAGATCATCGTGTTCGGGCTTGCTGCGCCAACGGCCATCGGGCAGCTGGGCCCACTTGAGCCGCACGGCACCCAGTGGCGTGGCCAGTTCTCCGCTCCGCCTGGGGAGCAGCCAACGCTGCTGCAGGGTTTCGCGCAACCCAAGGGTGCTGCTGTGCTGCCACCACACATCCCGCAGGGCCGCCGCGAGCTCTGGCTCGGCGAGCACGGTGATCAGCTGGCCCTGGCGCCCCTTTTTCATGGCGATGGGGTGGCTGAACACCTCCTTGGCGCCCGCCTCGCGCAGGGCTCGAACAAGAAAGGCCAGATCTTCAGCGGTGGCGTCATCGATCTGGGCCTGTTGCTCCAACACCACCTCCTGGCAAGGGGACGCGGCAGCGGGGGACACCAGGGAGCCCGGCTCGAGAGCCTCCGCCAGGGTGATGCGCAGCAGGTTGGGGCGTTGCTGGCTGGGGGTTGCGAGCGATCGTGTGCCCAGGCCAATGCCCAGCTGGCGGGGACGGTGGCCCGGGAGCGGCCCCACCTGATCAGCCCAACAGGCCATCAGGGCAAGCCCGGTGGGGGTGGTGAGCTCGGCGGGGGGAAAGCCTTCAGCGCTGGCCAGGGGGAGACCCCGGAGCCGGGCGATCTCCACAACCGCCGGAGCTGGCAACGGCAAGAGCCCATGGGCGGTGGCCACCGAGCCATGGCCGCCCGGGGGTGGGGTGCAGACCACCTTGGAAACGCCGAGATGCACCAAGCCGGCACACACGCCCACCACATCCACCAGGGCATCGATCGCCCCCACTTCATGGAAGTGCACCTGCTCCGGGCTCACCCCATGCACCGCCGCCTCAGCGGCCGCCAACAGGCCAAACACCTCCAATACCTTGGCCTTGAGCCGGGGCTCCAGGGGGGCTTCAGCCAGCTGGAGCTTCAGCTCGCCCCAATGGCGATGGGGCGGAGAGGCTTCCAGCAGGGCCACCTCGAGATGCAGGCCCCGTAGGCCGGCACTGCGGCGCTCCTCCACCTCCAACCGATAGGCCCCCGAAAGGCCCAGGGCCGCCAAAGGGGCGTGCACCACGGCCTGGGGCAGGCCCAAATCCAACAGGGCCGCCAGCAACATGTTGCCGGCCAAGCCTGTGGGGCAATCAATCAGGGCAAGCCGACTCATGGCTGCAAAAGCGTCACGGCTCGCGCAAAGGACGACGCGAGAACAGCTTGGGCGTAGAAAACAGCCGTGGCGAGGCCTCCAGCAGCCGCTCGGCTTCGGCCTCGAGGTCAGCCTGGCGTTGCCGCAACAGCTGGTCTACCTCCCGCCGGGCCCGGCGCTGCTCGCGTTGGGCCATGGCCACATCAAAACCGGAGAGGCCCCAGAGGCGCCCTAACAGGGCCCGATCATCCGCCCCGCCAACGCTCTCGCCATAGATCAGCTGCTCAGCGGCCATCCCCGCCTGCAACACCCGGCTCCAACGGCGCAACTCCGGCTCCGGCAACTTGGCATGGGCTGGGGGCTCGAGCTGGGTGCTGCCATTGCTGTCGAGCCCAGCGCGCCAGCAAGCCAGGCTGCCCACGAGCACGTCGCCGACGGGCATCGCTTCCTCGCTAGCCACGAGCACGTGGCCCGCCTCATGGATGGCGATCCGCCGCAGCCGGGCCTGGCCACCGGGCAGGGCTTCCGCGAGCAGATGGCCGCCGCGGCCGCCAAAACTGGCCGCATCCAAGCTCAGTGCCCCCAGGGAGAGGGCCGCCAACAGGGCAATCCAGGCGGGAGAGATCCCCACCAACGGGCCAGCCACGGCGAGCAGACTCACCAGGGCGACCGCCAAGCCAGCCCCCAGGGCCTGGTTCAACGGGCGGGACGGCTCATGGAGCTGCGCTGGCCGCCGGCGTGGCTGGAGCGCTTCCCGTCACTGCGATCCTTGCGGCCTTTGCCGCCCCGGCTGCCCCGCTGGGCCACCGGACCGATCACCTCATAGGTCTCAAGCTGCAAGAGCTGGCCCTGGCGGCGCAGATTCAGGGCCACGAAATGGCGGAGATGCTCCAGGGGCACCTCCCCCTTGAGCTGCAATTTGAACGGCACGGGCCGGCTGCCATCGGCGCGGGGTAACTGGCGCACTTTCACCACCAGGTCGCCGGTCTCCGGTCGGGTGTAAATCAACTCTCCCCGCACCGACACGTAGTCGTCGCCCTCGGGGAGCTCATCGCTCGTGGAGCCTTCGCCGTCGGCGAGGGTGCTGGGTTCCCACACCCCCACCATCTGCAAGTGGAGTCCCCCATCCTCCCGGGAGCGGGGATAGACCACCCAGAGATGGGGCTCATCCAGGTTTAAGTGGCGCCGCATCAGGGTGAGCAACCGCCCCAGCACAACCGCCTCGATCTCGGCACCATCGGCGGTGCGAATCACCCCCCGGGTGAGCTGCTCCGCGTCGGATGGCACATAAACGCCTCTGACCGCGCCAATGGCCCGGTACTGCATCGGCTCGGTGACCGGGGAAATCGGATGTTGACGCATGGGGCCAGTGTAGGCGGCCCAATGGTTGGAAGAGTCGGGCCAAACTGGGCTGTTAGCGGATCCCCTTGCCCATGGCCAAGCCCCTCGCCACCGCGCGACCCACCCTCTGGCTGGGGCTAGCCGGCCTGGGGGCGGCCTGCCTGACGGGGGGCTGGTGGCTGGGCCAATGGCAAAGCGGCGGCAGCGGGTCCAACGCCAAACAACAGGCCCTCGAGCGCCAGCTGACAACGCTGCAACAACACCTGGATCAGGGCCAAGCCACCGCCCAAGAACAGCAGCAGCTGATCGAGCTGTTGATCGCTGTGAACCGCAAACAGGAAGCGACCAACCTGCTGGAGCGGCTGGCCGCCCAACAACCCCAGCGGCCGGGCCTGCGGCTGGTGCTGGCCGAACTCCGGCGTGATCAAAACGACCGCAGCGGTGCTGAACGGGAGGTGCGCCTCCTGCTCAACCAGGACCCCCACAACCTCGAAGCCCTGCAACTGCTGAGCCTGTTGCAGCTGGAAAGTGGGCGGGGCCTGCTGGCCATCAGCCAATTGCAGGCGGCCTTGGATCGGGCGAGCAAACCCCAGCTCCAACCTGAGGCCCTCGAAATCGGTCTGTTGCTGGCCAATGTGTTGCAGCGCCAGGGCCAAGGCGGGCAAGCCGAGGCGTTGCTGATGCGCCTAGCCAGCGCCTTTCCGAAGGATCAGCGGCCCATCCTGGCCAAGGCCCTCCTGCTCCAGGAGCGCGGCGACCATGCAGCGGCCCAGGCGGCCCTGGCCCAGGCCCGCAGCCTCACCCCGGGCGTGGACGATCACAGGCTCGATGCGATTGCCGCGGCCTGGGGATTGGAATCGCTCAGGGCGCCTTCACAGAAGCCCC
>CAYFKI010000058.1:0-2960 GCA_964343525.1 uncultured Cyanobium sp. | reverse complement strand
CCCAGAACCCGAAGCCGTAGGGCTTGCAACCGCAGGGCCTGCAACCGAAGCCTGCGAAGGCTTCACCGCCGGCTGGGCATCCAACCCCTTGAGCGCCGCATCCACCGCATCCGAGGGCGTGGTGGCGTCATCGAGGGCTGAGGATTTGCGCAGCTTGTTCATCAGGTCAATCGGATTGGCCGAATTGAACAGCGAGCCGCCGTCGTTCTTGCCGGTGCCGTAGTCGAGCTCGCGCTGCAGCTGGGGATTGCCATAGCTCTGGCCAGTACCAGGCGCCGGTTGCGCCCAGGCAGCACCGCCAAAACCAGCCGTAGCCAGCAACACACTGGCTCCACCAAGCATGGACAGGCCAGGCAAGTGTTTGGCCATGGCGACACCGCAACGTCCTCACAGGGGATGCTAAGGGCCTCTACCAGCAGCTGACTGGGGCCCATGCGCATCGCCACCTGGAACGTGAACTCCGTTCGCACCCGCCTGGACCAGGTGGTGGCCTGGCTGCAGCAGGAGCGGCCCGAGGTGCTCTGCCTCCAGGAAACAAAGGTGGCCGATGAGCTGTTTCCCATCCAGGCCTTCACCGACCTGGGCTACCAGGTGGAGATCAGCGGCCAAAAGGCTTACAACGGCGTGGCCATCTTCAGCCTGCTGCCGATGGAGGACGTGCAGGTGGGCTTTGAGGCCTTGCTCCCTGACGACGACGAGGCACTCGCGCTAGGTGAGCAGAAACGGGTGATCAGTGCCCTGGTGGATGGCGTGCGGGTGCTGAACCTCTACGTGCCCAATGGCTCCTCCCTCAGCTCCGACAAATACACCTACAAACTCCGCTGGCTGGGGGCCCTCAAGCGCTACCTGGCAGCCCAGGAAGAGCAGGGGGATCCTCTCTGCATGGTGGGCGACTTCAACATCGGTCCGGAAGCCCGAGACCTGCCCGATCCAGACCGGCAAACCGGTGGAATCATGGCCAGCCCCCCCGAGCGCCAGGCCCTAGAAGCCGCCCTCGGCGAGCGGCTCCACGATGTGTTTCGGGTGTTTGAAACGGAGAGCGGCCACTGGAGCTGGTGGGATTACCGCTCCGGCGCCTGGGACCGCGACAAGGGCTGGCGGATCGATCACATTTATCTGAGTGAGGAGCTACTGACCTGCGCCACGGGCTGCCAGATCCACAAGGCCACCCGGGGCCACCTCCAACCCAGCGACCATGCCCCCGTGGTGGTCAACCTGGCCTGGGCAGGCCAGGAAGAGGAACTCGACTGAGCTTCAACTGGCAGGAGCGTCAGAAGGTGATCGCCTCGGGCGGCAGGCTCACGCCCTCAGCCTTGAGCACGGCCGCCCGCCGGGTCGACTCGGCGCAGCTGCGGGGAGTGGGAAAAATCTTGCCCGGGTTGGCCCGGAGCTCAGGATCAAAAGCCCGGCGAACCAATTGCATGGTCGCCAGATCGTCGGCGCTGAACATCCAATCGAGATAACAGCGCTTATCGGAGCCCACCCCGTGCTCCCCAGTAATGCTGCCGCCTGCCTCCACGCACAGGCGCAGGATCTCGGCGCTCAGCTGCTGCACCCGCTCCTTGATGCCCGGCTCGTCGGAGCGATACAGGATCAAAGGGTGGAGATTGCCATCCCCGGCGTGGAACACATTGGCCACGGGCAGCTGGTAACGCGCACTCAACCCATCGATCGCAGCCAGGACCCGCGGCAGGGCACTCCTGGGCACCACCCCGTCCTGGAGGTAGTAGCTCGGATAGGTGCGACCCAAGGCTGAGATCGCCGATTTGCGCCCCTTCCAGAGCTGGGCCCGTTCCGAGTCATCCCAGGCCTGGCGCAGCGTGCGGGCCCCCGCCTGCTGGCAGAGCTGGGTGGCCATCTCCATGGCCGCCAGCACCTCCCGCTCCTGGCCATCGAGCTCAATCAACAGCACCGCCGCCGCATCGGGCGGGTACTCCTCGAAGCCAAAGGAGGCATTCACCGCCGCGATGCAGAGGCGATCCATCATTTCCATCCCGGCCGGCAACACCCCAGCCGCCGTCACCAAGCGCACGGCCTCACCGGCCGCCTCCATCGTGGTGAAATCCGCCAGCAGCACCGCCACGCTCTGGGGGGCACGCAGCAGCCGCAGGGTGATGGCCGTGGCAATGCCCAGGGTGCCCTCACTGCCAATGAAGGCCCCGCGCAGATCAAGCTCGGGGGCCTCATCCAGGTCGCAGCCCAGCTGGGTCACCGTGCCATCAGGCAGCACCACCTCCATGGCCAGCACGTGGTTGCTGGTCACCCCGTACTTCAGGCAGTGCACGCCGCCCGAGTTTTCGGCGATGTTGCCGCCGATGCTGCAGGCCACCTGGCTGGAGGGATCGGGGGCGTAATAGAAGCCATCACCCGCCACCGCCCGGGTCACCCAGCTGTTGATCACCCCGGGCTGCACGGTGATCCGGCGGTTGTCCAGATCCACCGAAAGCACACTGCGCATGCGGCTAGTGGCGATCACCAGGGCTTCGGTTTCCGCCACCGCACCGCCAGACAACCCGGTACCACTGCCCCGGGCCACAAACGGCACCCCCTCTTGGTGGCACAGCCGCACCACGGCGGCCACCTCCTCTGTGGTCTCCGGCAGCACCACCAACGGCGGCTGATGGCGCTGCAGGGTGAGGCCGTCGCAGTCGTAAGCCAGCAGTTCCTGACGGGCCGCCACCACCGAGCGAGGCGGCAAGACCTGCCGCAGTTGCCGCTCAAAATCGGGCCAGTCCACGCTCACCAGTTCGGCCCCAAGCACCCGATCCCAACGGTTTGAACTTACCGAGAAAGCGGTCAAGCCGGTTCTGGGTCAAGATGGGCGGCGGTCTTTTCGGTGGATGCCCCTGGGCCATCCCCCGCTCCCACCGTCTCCCCCGCCCACCGTTCCGACTTCGGCTGCTGCTTTGAATACCACCCGCTCCCAGGAACTCTTCAGTGCTGCCCAGAAGCTGATGCCC
>CAYFKI010000057.1:6055-7639 GCA_964343525.1 uncultured Cyanobium sp. | reverse complement strand
GGCCGGCACTTGAGCGCATTCACGATGTACACATCCCGGCCCGGTTCCAAGCCCGCCTCGGCCAGCAAGTGATCCAGCAGCTGGCCGGAGCGCCCCACGAAGGGCTGCCCCAGGGCATCTTCCTGGGCCCCGGGGGCCTCACCGATTAACAGCAGCCGGGCCTGGGGATTGCCCCGGCTCACCACCACCTGCTGGCGCCCCGCGGCCAAGCCGCAGGCGCGGCAATCCCGGCAGTTCTGGGCCAGGGCCATCAGGGCCTGCTGATTGGAACCGGAAGGTGCCATTTCGTGCTCAGATGAACGATTGAACCGCCAGGCGTGCGGCAGAGTGGGTTCTTCGCTCATGCCGTGCCTTCTGTTGCCGGCCATGCCCTATGCCGGCCCCCAATCACCATGCCGGATAGGGGTTTGCTTTCCCAGCGGGCACTGGCCCTGCAGCCGTCGCTCACCCTGGCGATTGCGGCCAAGGCCAAGCAGCTGCGCGCTGAGGGGCGCGACATTTGCAGCCTGAGCGCGGGCGAACCCGATTTCGACACCCCCGCCTTCATCCGCAACGCGGCGTCGGTGGCCCTGGAGGCAGGTCACACCCGCTATGGCCCCGCCGCCGGCGAACCCGCCCTGCGCGAGGCGATCGCCGCGAAGCTGAGCCAGGAAAACCAGGTACCCACCACGGCCGCCCAGGTCCTGGTCACCAATGGGGGCAAGCAGGCCCTCTACAACCTGTTCCAGGTGCTGCTGGAGCCGGGCGATGAGGTGCTGCTGCCGGCGCCCTATTGGTTGAGCTATCCGGAGATGGCCCGGCTCACGGGAGCCTCCGTGACCCTGCTGCCCAGCGACGCCGAGCAGGGGTTCCGGCTCAAACCCGAACAACTCGAGGCCGCGATCAAGCCCCACAGCCGGTTGCTGGTGCTCAACAGTCCGGGCAATCCCACTGGCAGCGTGCTCTCCCGCGGCGAACTGGAAGCCCTTGCCGCCGTGCTGCGCCGCCATCCCCAGGTGCTGGTGGTGTGCGATGAGATCTACGAATTCCTGCTCACCCCCGGCCATGAGCACCACAGCTTTGCCGCTGTGGCGCCGGATTTGGCCGATCGCATCTTCACGGTGAACGGCTTTGCCAAGGGCTGGGCGATGACCGGCTGGCGCGTGGGCTGGCTGGCGGGCTCGAAGCCCGTGATTGCAGCAGCCACGGCCCTGCAAAGCCAGAGCACCAGCAACGTGTGCAGCTTTGCCCAATACGGAGCCCTAGCCGCCATCACCGCCCCCCGCGACTGCGTGCACGCCATGGCCGAGCAGTTCAACCAGCGGCGGGCCCTGCTCTCCGACGGGCTGATCGCCATGCCCGGACTCAAATTGCAGCCACCGGAGGGGGCGTTCTATGCCTTCCCGGATGTGAGCCACTACCAGCTCGATTCGATGACCCTCTGCAACCGCCTGCTCGATGAGGTGGGGTTGGCGGTGGTGCCAGGGGTGGCCTTTGGCGACGATCGCTGCATCCGCCTCTCCTGCGCCGCCTCCCCGGCCACGATTGAGGATGGGCTCGAGCGTCTGCAACGCTTTCTGGCATCGCTCTAGACCCCATGGCTCT
>CAYFKI010000057.1:0-5955 GCA_964343525.1 uncultured Cyanobium sp. | reverse complement strand
CAAGGCCGTGGATCTCGAAGGGCAGCGGACAACGAAACCGTTTAGCCGCGGCGCTTGTCGGGCTTCTCTGCATGGCCCTGGTGCCAGCGGCGCAAGCCCAGCAGAACCTCACCAAGCCCGTGCTGCGCCTCGGTGCCATCCCCGACCAAAACCCCGAGAAACTGAACCGCCTCTATGGCCTGGTGGCGAATGAACTCTCCCAACAGCTGAAGGTGCCTGTCAGGTTCATTCCTGTCACCGACTACACCGCAGCTGTTAGCGCCTTCCGCACGGGCAACCTCGATCTGGTTTGGTTTGGCGGACTCACAGGCGTCCAGGCCAAGCTGCTCAAGCCCGGCGCCCTGATGATTGCCCAGCGTGACATCGATGCCCAGTTCTATTCCCTGTTCATCGCCAATACATCCAGCGGTCTGAAGCCCATTCATAACGTCAAAGGCCTGAGCGAACTCAAGGGCAAGCGCTTCACCTTCGGCTCGGAAAGTTCAACATCAGGGCGCTTGATGCCGCAATACTTTCTCAGCCAGGCAGGGGTAAAACTGACCGACTTTGCCGGCGGAGCACCAGGCTTCAGTGGCAGCCATGACGCCACCATTGCCCTGGTGCAAAGCGGTGCCTACGAAGCCGGAGCCGTCAATGAGCAGGTCTGGAAAGCCAGCCTGCACAACCACAAGGTGGACCGCAGCAAGGTGATGGTGATCTGGCGCACGACCCCCTACGCCGATTACGTCTGGTTGGCCCAGCCGCAACTCGATCAAACCTTCGGCAAGGGCTTCACAACAAAACTCACCAAGGCCATTCTCAGCTGGCGAACCGACGATCCTGAGCAGAAGCAGATTCTCAAACTATTTGGCGCCCAACAATTCACCACGGTTGACGTGAGCAACTACAAGCGAATCGAGCAAGTGGGCCGCCAACTCGGCAAAATCCGCTGATTCCTGCTCAATTCATCATCATTGAGCGCCATTCATGGCCATTCCAGACATGCTGATGAGCCATTGGCGACCCGATCCCTTGCAGCCAGCCCTTGATTCGGCAGACGCTCAACGCTGATAACGGCGGCAAGCCAAGCAAGCCAGGCGGCAAGCCAAGCGAGCCGGCCCCCTGGCTGCTGGATCTGCAGAGCATCGATCTATCAGGTGAGGACAAGCCCCGCCTGGCCCAGGTTTCGCTTCGCATCCATCCCGGTGAGCGGGTGGCCCTGGTGGGCCCAAGCGGAGCTGGGAAGAGCAGTCTGATAGCCGTAGCCAATGGCCTCATCCAGCCCGATGGCGGCAGCGTGAGCTGGTTTGGGACCCCCCATCCCCGGGGGCGCCACCGCCATCGCCAACGGCGCCAGCGCCGGCGCCAACAGGCCCGGATCGGCACTCTCTGGCAGGACCTGCGCCTGGTTGAACAACTCAGCGTTCAACAGAACCTCAATACGGCCCGTCTGGCCCATTGGGGTTGGGGCAAGGGTCTGCTCAACCTGCTCACGCCCCTTGAAACCCAAGCCTGCAGCGCGGTACTGCGGCACCTGGACCTCGATCCAGCCCTCTTACCCCAGCCGGTATCAGCCCTCTCGGGCGGCCAGCGCCAGCGCGTGGCCCTGGCCCGGCTGCTGCGCCAGGAGCCCCTGGTGGTTTTGGCTGATGAACCCCTGGCCCACCTGGATCCCAGGCTGACCGAGAAGCTGCTAGCCCTCCTGCTGGACTACGCCCAGGCCCCGCGGGCCCTGCTGATGAGCTTGCACCGGCCCGACCTGCTGCCTGGTTTTGATCGGGTGGTGGGCCTGCGCGCCGGGCAGCTGGTGTTTGATCGACCGGCCAGCCAAGTGGGCCGGGAACAGCTGGAGGCGCTTTACGCGAGCGGGCTTTGAGCAGCGAACTGCGATCGGTCATGCCGCGACCAGCGCCCCCCCTCTGGCTCCTGCTGCCAGCCGTGGTGCTGGTGCCTGTGGGGTGGATGCTGCCCCAATTGATCCATGGCGGTGGCCTCAACCTGATCGGCCAGTTCGCTCTCGCAGCGCTGCAACCATCCCTCAACCCTGTGGTGCTGCATTCCGTGCTGACAGGCCTCGGCACCACCGTGGCCATGGCGCTTCTGGGCTGGAGTTGCAGCCTGGTTTTCGGGGTGGCCCTGGGCATCGCCAGCTCCCGCACCGTATGGCGCACCTGCATCGGCCGCGCCGCTCCAGCCGTACTGATTCGCAGGCTGCTGGCGCTGCCGCGCTCGATCCATGAACTGCTCTGGGGTCTGGCGCTGCTCCAACTGGTGGGGCTAGAGCCAATCGTGGCTGTGGTGGCCATCGCCATCCCCTTTGCCGCCCTGGTGGCCAGGGTGCTCAGCGATCTGATCGATGCCCAGCCTGTCGCCAATCTCAAGGCCCTCTGCAACGGCGGGGCGCCGGCGGGGATCGCCCTACTGACGGCCCTGGGGCCACCGCTGATGCCCCAACTCCTCAGCTACAGCGGCTACCGCCTCGAATGTGCCCTGCGCAGTGCCACCCTGCTCGGAGTGTTTGGCCTCGGCGGCCTGGGCACCGAACTGCGGCTGACGCTGCAATCCCTCAACTTCCCTGAACTCTGGAGCGGTTTATGGGTTCTGCTCGCCGCCATGGTGGCTCTGGAAGGCCTCGTGGGCTGGTTGCGGCGGCGATGGTCCATGCCCCAACGCTTCAACCTGCGGGTCGCCGCCCAGGGCTACCGATCTCAGGAGGTGCTGGCCGTCACGGCAGCCTTAATCCCGCTGGTGCTGCTGGTGGCCCACGTGCTGCAGCTCAATCCGGCGTTGCTCCTGCATTGGCAGGCCCTGCCTGACCTTGGGGAGGCCCACTGGCGTGAGCTCGCCGCGCTGCCCTGGATGGGCCTGATCGCCCATACGCTGCTGCTCACCCTGGTGGCGGCTTCCCTTGCCGTGGGCGGAGCCCCCTGTCTCCTGCTGGTGGTGGCCCCATGGCCCCTGGGGCGGCTTGGCTTACGCGGTCTGTGGTTGCTCGGCCGCCTATGGCCGCCGCCGCTCACGGCGTTGCTGCTGCTGTTCGTGCTCAAACCAGGGATCCTCACCGCTGCCCTGGCCCTGGCCTTCCACAACCTGGGCATCTTGGGGAGACTCCTGCTCGAATGCGTCGAATCCGCCGACCTGGCCGCGGAACATGCCCTTTTGGGTCTTGGGGTGGGCCCACGCCTGGCGTTGTTCTACGGCCGCTTCAGCAGCCTGAGCCGCACCTACCTCGCCTATGGCGCCTACCGCGCCGATGTCATCCTGCGGGAATCGGTGGTGGTGGGGTTGGTTGGGGCCAGCGGACTGGGAAGCCAACTGCTGGAGGCCCTGAGCTCGTTTGCCTGGAATGAGCTCCTGGCTCTGGTGGTGGTCTATGCGGGGCTGACCCTGCTGGGAGAAGATCTCAGCGACCGCGCCCGCCACCAACTGCTGGAGACCCCCGATGGTGATGGCCATACCCAAGAAGTTGGTGGTGCTTGGGGATAGCGGCGTCCAGGGCTGGGGCGATCCGCTGGAGGGGGGCTGGTGTGAGCGCCTGCGGCGCCACTGGATGGAGCTCCCCAACGGCCCTGTGGTGTACAACCTCGGGGTACGGGGGGATGGACTGGAGAGACTGAGCAGCCGCCTGGTGGATGAGGTGGGCCGCCGGGGCGAATTGCGCCGCCAGATCCCCCAGGGAATCCTGATTGGCATCGGCCACAACGATGCGGCGCGGGTAGGTCGGCCCGATGGACGGCCGCAGCTGGATCCCGATGGCTTCCTGTTTGGGATGCAACAACTGCTGATCCAGGCCAAAAGCCTGGCCCCCGTGCATGTGATCGGCCTGGCCCCCGTGGAGGAAAGCGCCATGCCCTATGCCGAAGTGCTCTGGTACGGGCTGGAGGCCATCCGCCACTACGAAAGCCTGCTGGAAGAAGCCTGTCTGGAAGCGGATGTGCCCTTCCTGCCCCTGCTGTCAGGACTGTTGGCCGAACCCGATTGGCGCCGGTGGCTCTGCAGCGATGGGTTGCACCTCAATACCGATGGCCACCGCCAGGTCTTTGAGCGGGTGCGCCAATGGCCAGCCCTGCTGCGCTGGGCAGACCTCACCAGCCTGCAGGCCCCCACCGTGAGCTGGTAGGCACCCGGCTACGCGAACGCAAAGATCCCCCCAATGGGGGATTGCCATTCCTCAAACCAGGCGAGGGAGTCGGACTCAACGCTGCAGAGGCTGAAGAGACGTTCGTCTTGTGCAGCCGCCAGCGCGGTTGCCCCCTGCCATGGCCCTCTCCACCCCCGATGCAAAGCAGCTGCGCGCCCGCAACCGCCAATGGCTGATGGCCATGGCCGAAGCCAAACAAAGCCAGGGCCGGCTGCATTGGCGCAATGCAGTGGTGGTGCACAACCTGGCCCTGGTGCGCCAGGTGGCCAATCGCCTCAACTACCGCGGCGCCCACTGCTTTGAGGAGCTGGTCTCCGCCGGCACCATGGGGCTGATCCGGGCGGTGGAAGCGTTCGATCTCAAGCGGGATGGCTCGCTCAGCAGCTTTGCCGTGCCCTACATCCGCGGGGCGATGCTGCACGACCTGCGCGATCACCAGCAACCACTCAAAACCCCAAGGCGGCTGCGGGAACTGCACCAACGGGCCAAGCGGTTGCTGGAGCAGCAGCACCAACAGGGACTCGCCCCCCGTTCGCTGGAGGCCCTGGCTACAGCCCTGGGGTGCCAAGTGCACCAGCTGGAAGCCGCCGAAGCCGTGCAACGGGCGCTGCAGGTGCGCAGCCTGGATGCGCCCTTGGTCAGCGAGGAGGGGGAAGCCTGGTGCCTCCTCGACCACCTACCCGCGCCAGCTGAAGACGACGACGCGGCCACCAGCTCAGACCACCCCCAACAACGCTGGCTCCAGCGCCAGTTGGCCGCCATGGCCTGCAGCGATCGCAGCCTGTTGGAAGACCATTGGCTTGGAGGTTTGGGCTGGAACCAACTGGGGCTCAAACACCGCCTCAGCCCCCTGGAGGCCCGGCGCCGCGGGGAAGCCTTGCTGGCCCAGCTCCAAGCGCTAGCCCAAGCCCAAACCCAAGCCCAAGGCCATGGCCAACAGGGCGGCGATCAGCGTTTGCAGGCCATTGACCAGTTCGTTGCTGAGCCAGGCCAGGCGCGGCTGCAGGGTGGCGCCAATCCAGCTCTCGATCAAGGTGGCGCCCAGGCCCACCAGGGTCACCAACACCACAGCCGGCCAGCCGGCCAGCAGTCCCAAGGCGGCCATCAGCAGGGCCATGGCCACGCTGCCCAGCCCACTGGCTGCCGTGCCCTCCAGGCTGATCGCCCCCTCGGTGCCGGGTGGCACGGCGCGCAGGCTGGTGATCAACACGGTGTGGCGACCCCAGCGTTTGCCGATCTCGCTACCGAAGGTGTCCGCCAATTTGGCGGCAAAGCTGGCGGCGAAGCCCACCAGCAGCAGGGGCTCACGCGCCGGCGGCAGCAGCTGGGTCGCCAAGGCCAACCCAGCCCCGGTGGCCGCTGACCCCCACACGTTTTCGGGGCCGCGCCGACCACCGCGGCCCTCCGCCAAACCCCGGGCCTGCTTGGCGGCAAACCCCAGCTTGGTTACCGCCGAGCCCAGGGCCAGGTAGGCCACCACCGCCAGCCAGCCCCGCAGGCCCAGAGAGCCCCAGAGCAGGGTGCCCAAGATGCCGGCATGCACCCAACCGGCCTTGGTGAGCAGCGGCAACCGCTGGGCCAGGCCGATCAACAGGCCATTGATCACCAGCGCAACCAGCCAGTGGCCGGGGCCAAACAGCCAGTGAAGTTCAGAGGGCGTCACAGCGGGGGGAGCGCTTGTGTTGCACAGATCTAAGCCAGGGCCCTGAACAGGGTTCCGGCACCAGATAATCGCCACAGCACGCTGCTGCCGCCATGGTGTTCAACCGCAAAGAAGGGTTCTTCCTCGATCTCGGCAGCGAGGGCACCCAACCCGCCAAGGTGGCGATCAAAGC
>CAYFKI010000056.1:0-7662 GCA_964343525.1 uncultured Cyanobium sp. | reverse complement strand
CGATGGGCTTCCGCACCTTCGGCTTTGCGGCGGGTCGCACCGACATCTGGCAACCAGAAGAGGATGTGTTTTGGGGCAAAGAAACCACCTGGCTCGGCGATCAACGCCACGCTGACGATGGCTCCCTAGACCAACCGCTAGCGGCGGTGGAGATGGGCTTGATCTATGTCAACCCCGAAGGGCCCCATGGCCATCCCGACCCGGTGGCCTCCGGCCGCGATGTGCGCGACACCTTCGCCCGCATGGGCATGACCGTGGAAGAGACCGTGGCCCTGGTGGCCGGTGGCCACACCTTCGGCAAATGCCACGGTGCCGCGCCGGCCAGCAACCTCGAAGCCGAGCCAGAGGGAGCACCGCTAGAAGCCCAGGGCCTGGGCTGGGTGAACCGCCACGGCAGCGGCAAGGCGGAGCACACGATCACCAGTGGCATTGAGGGGGCCTGGAAACCCAACCCCACCCGTTGGGATCAGGGCTACTTCGAAATGATGTTCACCTATGAGTGGGAACTCACCAAGAGCCCAGCCGGAGCCTGGCAATGGGTGGCCAAGGATGTGCGTCCTGAGCACATGATTCCCGATGCCCACGTGCCGGGATTGACATCGGCGCCGATCATGACCACCGCCGATCTTTCGTTGCGCCATGACCCGATCATGGAGCCGATCGCCCGGCGCTTCCACCAGGATCAGCAGGCCTTCGCCGACACCTTTGCCCGCGCCTGGTTCAAGCTCACCCACCGCGATTTGGGCCCCCGGGCGCTCTACCTCGGTCCCGACGTACCGGCCGAGGAGCTGACCTGGCAGGATCCGCTACCGGCGGTCGACCACCCCCTGGTGGATGGCTCCGATCTGGCGGCGTTGAAACAACAAATCCTGGCCACGGGGCTCTCGGTGGCAGACCTGGTGGCCACCGCCTGGGCCTCCGCCTCCACCTTCCGCGGCTCCGACAAACGGGGTGGCGCCAATGGGGCCCGGATTCGCCTGCAACCCCAACGGACCTGGGAGGTGAACACGCCCGAGCAGCTGGGCCGGGTGCTCACGCAGCTGGAAGCCGTGCAGAGCGCCTTCAACGACAACCGCACCGATGGCAAGCGGATCTCGCTGGCGGATCTAATCGTGCTGGCGGGTGGCGTTGGCGTGGAGCAGGCGGCAGCCGCCGCTGGCCACAAGGTGGAGGTGCCGTTTAGGCCCGGCCGATCCGATGCCTCGGTGGAACAAACCGATACGGCGGCCTTCAATGTGCTCAAGCCAGTAGCCGATGGCTTCCGCAACTGGCAACGGAGCGATCTGCCGATCAAGGCGGAAGAGCTACTCCTGGATCGGGCCCAGCAATTGGGCTTGAGTGCACCGGAGCTCACGGTTCTGGTGGGTGGGCTGCGGGTGCTCGGAGCCAACACTGGCGGCAGCAGCCACGGGGTCTTCACCAACCGCGTGGGCGTGCTGAGCACGGATTTCTTTGTGAACCTGCTGGCCATGGAGACGGTCTGGGGACCGGCCGGTGAGGGGGCCATTTACGAAGGCCGCAGCCGCACCGATGGCAGCCTGCGCTGGACGGCGACCCGCGCCGATCTGGTGTTTGGTTCGAACAGCCAACTGCGGGCAATCGTGGAGGTGTACGCCCAACGCGACGGCGAAGAGCGCTTCCTTCACGACTTCGTGAACGCCTGGGTGAAGGTGATGGAGCTGGATCGCTTTGATCTGAAGGCAGCAACTTGCAAACCAACCACCACAACCGCGACAGCCTGATCGCCACGCTGCTGGCGTGGTTCCAATTCAGCCTGCTTGGCTTCAATGTTCACACGCTCGGGAGCACGATGTTTCCCGAGCTCGGGCCTGATCTCAGGGTGTTGATCGTCTACGCGATCTTCGCCATTGGCGGATTAGCGCGCTTCGTCGGTGCGATCACCCTCTCACCCCTTGCCGATCGCATTGGCTCTGGCCAACTGCTCCGGCGCAGCCTGAAGCTGATGGGCTGGGGCACATTGCTGATCGGCCTCCTCCCAGGTGCCCAAACCCTTGGCGAGCAAGCGGCTGGCCTCCTCCTTCTCGCACTATTTGCGCTCCAAGGTGTTGCATTAGGCGGTGAATACACCGCCAGCTTGAGCCACGCGGTTGATGGCGCAGTGAAGCAACAACGGGGCTGGAGCTCAAGCCTCACAGCGGCTGGCGGCCAAATTGGCTTCCTGCTGGGATCCCTAAGCACGGCTCTGGCGATCCAAGGGCTTGGCCACGCAGCCACCCATGCCTGGGGTTGGCGTCTTCCCTTCGTGGTGGCCGGTCTCCTGGGGCTTTGGTTCAGCCGAACCATCAAAACGACAGAAGCAAAGGCGGCAGCAGTAGCTCAGGAAGACCGAAACAAATCAAGCCTGCATGATCTGGGTAGGCAATGGCCGCGGATCCTCGCCATCGCGGCGGTGGCCACGTTTCCCCTGGTGGTCTTCAACATCCTGTTTGTGTTTTTCGCCAATCTGCAAACGATGGAAACCGGCGTACTGACAGCCAATGCCACGTTTCTCACCACGCTGGTAGAGATGCTGGCCGTTCCTTTGCTGCTAATCGGCGGCAGGCTGGGGGATCGGTTCGGAGATCGCCGCCTCACGGTGGGGGCCTGCATCATGCTGACGGCGGTGGCCTTGCCGGCGACAGCCTTAGCGGAGGCAAGTTCCGTGGGTCTGTTCGCCGCTCAGCTTCTTGTCGTTGTACCGCTCTCGTTGATCTTCAGCCTCCAGGGAAGCCTGCTGAGCACCTGGCTTCCCAAAACCAATCGCTCCACCGTGTTGGCGTTGGGTTACAACGTCGGCAATTTGCTTACGGCCCCGAGCCTGGCCATCAGCTCGATTTTGCTCAAAGAGCTCAGATTCACTCTGGGCCCGGGGGTTTATTGCCTGCTTTGGGCCCTTCCCTGCCTGCTGGCGATGGGCTCACTGACCCGGGCTGCCAAAACGCCATAGCGGCCTGCTTCAAACCTCCAGATAGCGCCATCGGGGCACACGTAGATCCCTGGCATCATGGCCATGGGCGCCAAACCAAAGGCCAGAGGCCACCACGTGGTCGGATCCCGACAACCAAGCGCCCCACCAAGAAAAGGTGGAATTGGCGATGATATGGATGGGGCAAAGACTCATCAAACAGAGGTCTGCGATGTTGTCAGCAAGAGCGGGGATGATGAAGCGGCCGGAGGCAAACAATGGCTGTTGGCGACACCACTGCGGATCATCCGAAAAGACCAGCACAGGCAGATCGGAATCACAGCAAGCCAAAGCCTCTTCGTAGTAGTGCATTGGCAGTACGGGGCGATAGTTCGGACGAAGCAGATGATCGGTGCGACGAACATGGAGGGAAATAGCCCTCCCCTGGGGGACGAGCCGCTGAAAGAGTTCCTTGACAGGCGCCATGACCCGCTCTTTCCAGGTGAAGTCAAGGCGAATCGCATCGGCGATATGCCGGAAATACAGCTCGGATTGAAAATGGCCATCCAAGCTGACGTTGTCCTCGCAGTGCTCAAAAAGATAGGGATCAAAGGTATGACCAGCCTCCTGGCGATGGGGCGCTGATAACAGTTTGACTGTCTTTAAGGACGACAACTCAAAGGCCAAGAACAACTTATGCTGCAGATATTCATCCTTGAACTCCTCAGGCAACATTGGGCCAGGAGGAATGCACCACTCGAGGCCTCGCTTGGCGGCGATACCTTTAATCGCCGCATATTGAAACATCTGATTCGCAAAACGACCCTTACGCCCAAGACAATTGATGCCGATCATGGGCAGCCATCCAGCGCAACACATTCAGCCTGGCATGGGAGGCCATTCGGGATCGGTGGAATCACCCCAGCCGCTTCCAGCTCGGGGATAAAGCCAAAGGCCGTGGGGTTGCTGAGGTGTTCGGAAAACAGCACGCCATCACCGCTCTGCAGGGAAAGCACAAGCAAAACGCGTCGATTCGCTAGGTGCTTGGCCACGTGCCACAGGAGTGGATCGCCAACCCTGAGAATCTCGCGAACGGCCACTCCACACGGGTAGCTGTTTTCATTGCCGTAACCAGCTTTAAGCCAGTGGAGCAGTCGTGAGTGGCTTGGACAATCAAGGCTTATCAGAGTCGTTATTGGACCTAACTCCGTCAACGGGAACCCATTGGCCACTCAGCCGGGCCGCCTCCCGGTAAACGAGCGGCAAATGGAGACCCCGGCGACGAAGAGCCGCCTCCCGCAAACCAATGTCGAAGTGATTGGCCAGATGCACCGCAGGCATGGCACCCGCCAAGTTGGGCCCAAGCCAGCGCAACACGGTTTCCATGGCAATGGAGCCCACATAGCGCGGCGACGACGTCACAGCCAAGCCACCCCCAAGGGGGACGTAATCCACACTCAGCCCGATCGGTAACGCCGCAGGCGAGTTGGCCTCGGTCCAGCGAACCACGTCGGCTGGCGGCACCAGGGGCCCATCCGCGGAACGCCGCACGCCGTAGATCGACGTGACCAACACAACGTCGGCCTGCTGGTTAGCCCGGCGCACTGCCTGCTGCCATTGGGACCAGGTGGCTGCGCGGTAGCTGGCGACCAGACGCTGGGGAGACCAGCGATAGGCCGAAAGGCTTTGGCCGAGATCCTGGCCAAGGGCAGTGGCAGGCCCCAGCACAGCTAGTCGCAATCTGCCGGCAGGCCGGATCGCCACCAACAAATCAGCCAGGCCATGGGTGGGGGGAAGATCGCGGATGCCGGTAACGCCGGCTGCAGCGCTGTAGCCAAACGAGGCTGGAGCCCTGTTGATGCCCACATAAAACAGCCGCCGGCCCTGCCACAGGCGAGGCGCGTGCGACAGCAGAAGGTTGACTGGATCGTCAACGGCGACGATCAACGTGGGGTTGAAATCCTCAATCACCCGGCGCACGCCCATGGCAACCGGGTGGCCCGTGGCATCGGGGGTGGCCTGGTCCGCATTGAGGTAGTACCACCGCAACGACAACGGCAGCCGGTTGGCGAGCAAGGGCTGCTTCAATCCGGCATCGGTGTCGCGCACCTGGCGCAGCGACTGAGAAAAAGACTGCAGGATCAGAAGGCGTGGCTTCCAGATGTTGAAGGCCGTCATCGCCGCGATGTAGGCCACCACCAGGCCCGCGGCCAAAGGAGCCCGGCGCCACAATCCAGCCCAGCGCGAAGTGCCCATCAGATCAATCCCAACCGGCTCCACCAGGGAACCGAGAGCAGGGTGCCCACCACCGCCGCCAGGTTGAGCCATTGCTTGGAGGAGAGGAAACGGCGCTGGTCAAATTGCTCGCCGCAATTGGAGAGCACTTGGATGTAGGCGGAGTTCTGGTAAGGCAAAAACCAGATGTCGCTGAATACGTCGCAGAGGAACAGGCAGATCCAAGGATTCAGACCCTGGGCCAATGCCACGGGCAGCAGGGTCACAAAGGCCACCAACATGCCGGCATTCACGGGAAGGCAGAGCCGAAAGGCCACGGTGACCACCAAACAGGCCCCCAGAAACAACCAGATGCTGCCGCTCGTAAAGCCCAACAGCCGGTTGGCAGCAGCACTCAACACCTCGGAGAAACCCACGTAATCCATGATGTTGACCAGGCAACCATTGCCGATCAGGAAGAAAATCATCGGCCAATCCAGGCCCTCACGAAACCGTTGTTTGGTGATCACCCCACTCACCAACAGCAAGATCAGAGCCAATCCGGAAATCCAGGCCACATCAATGTGGTGCCACGACTGGGTCACCAGCCCGAGGGCAAAAGTGGCCAGTGCTGCGAGCACCATCCCCTGCTCTTGGTTGATCGCACCCATCTGCGCGAGTTGATCCAACAGCGACCCACGATCCAAAGGGGTGGGCCGCACAGAGCCTTGGATTTGGCGCAACAACAGGGCCTGGGTGATCACCAGCACCACCAACACCACAGCGGCAGCCTGCAACCAGAACAACCCCAAAAAGGTGTCTTGCACCTGGCGAGGCAACAAGCTCAGGCCGATCATGCTGGCCGATTTGCTGGTGGCGAGCATGGGCGAAAACAGGCTCGCCCCACCAAACGTGGCGGCGAGCAACGCAGTCATGGCACGGCCCCGCAGCGGCAGCTTGAGAATCCCAGAGGTGGATTCGAACAGGGGCAACAGCAGCGCCACCCGGCTATTGCTCGACGACACAAACGGAGACAACACCAAGCCGCTGCCGAGCAGACCAAGCTGTTGAAACAAGGGCCGATTGGGCAGGCGCAACAACAGCAGCAAGCCAAAGCGCTGGCCAAGGCCACTCACGTTGATCCCGGCTGCCAAGGCAAACACGCCTAGCAAGGTGAACAGGGTGGGGGAAGCAAAACTCCCCAGCGCTTCTGAAGCGGGAGCCAGGCCAATGAACAGGCTGATCAGCACAGCGATCAGCGGCGGCACGAACTCATCGAGAAGGCTGAACGCCCAAAGAACCACGGTGATGGTGAGGATCGCCGCAAACAGCGCAAGCGCCGTGGCATATCCCGCCAGGGCAAAACCAATGCCCACGAGCGGTGGCAGCACCACCAATAGGAAAGTGCCTAGAGAGCGACGGTTCATCGCGCGAAAAGCTGCTCCACAGGGCTTCAGGCCTCCGAGCTGGGATTGCGTCAACAACACAAACCAGAGCGATCAGCCTATGGCGACAACAGGCAACACCATCATGGGCTTCATCAAACACGACAAATCGCGTGACCAAGAGCAGCAAGTTTGGCCATGCTGGAAGTCAACTGCTGACAAGCAGATACGCAGGGAAAAGAAATCATCACAGGTCGGTGAAGATATTTCAACAAATCTCCAAAAAGAGCAAGCGTTCATACGCTTGGAAAACTTGATCTACGTCCATGGCGCTGACCTCGATCCACAACCATGGTGAAGCCATCGAGGCAAGCAAGCCCAGTGCAGACAGGGTGCGCCGAGCCCACCTGGAAACGGAAGGCGACTACACCCTCGGAATCCTTGAATTTCCAGCCGAGTGGAGACAGAAGCCCCACTATCATCAATTTGGAGACATTGATATTTTCATCGTAGTAGCAGGAACAGCCACGCTTTATCTAGCAAGGCACGAAAGCAACAAAATCCTTTCGGAGAGCATAGAGCAGTACCATCTAAAACCTGGTGACACCTATGCGATTAAGCCCCAGGTTGTTCATTTTTTCGAGACCCATGGATGCCCATTTCGGGTCATGAACATTGCCCAACCACAACACACAACATTAACGCCGATGACGGGAACAAAGGCCTATGACATTACATACATTGAATGGTCGTAAACAAAATGCCTAGACCTAACAACCATAGGCAATAGCGATCAGGAAAAAACGGGATGCATTAAACAGCATCATCAAAGATCCCAAAGGGGCTGATCCCATTCAAATCCAACAATCGGCGACAGCACCCTTCGAAGCCTTCTCGCTGCACTGATGAAGTCATACACTACGTGTAAAGCCAGGAGAAAAATGCAAACTGATAAAAGGATTGCGGCAGGTCTGATCATGTTGGCCACGATCTGCCTTGGCAGTGCTCGCCCAATCCAAGCCGCTGATCCAGGAGCCCAAACAGCTGCGCAGCCTCCAGCCAAGCTCAATTTCGCCGCCCTTCAGCGAGCCACCGGTGCACCCCCAGCACCAAACAGCCCCCAAGATCACGACGATGTGGTGATTGTGCGCTGGCTGC
>CAYFKI010000055.1:0-7740 GCA_964343525.1 uncultured Cyanobium sp. | reverse complement strand
CAATTTCCTGGCAGCGAGCGTTTCTGGCAGTGGTGCGCAGCCATCCACCAAGCCAACTGGGCCTTTGCCGCCAAGGATCCGGTGCTGCCGCCCCGCTCCCTGTGGGATCTCGGCCAACTGCTCCAAGCCCTGGGCCCAGCCAACCTCGTGAGCGGCCTGCTCACCGGCGCCACGATGGCCACCCTGCTGCAGCTCAGCGGCTGCGGCCAAGACCAGCGCCTGCGCCGCTTTTTGGATTTGCAGCTGAAGCTCTATTCCCAGGAGCCCGCCGATCGCACCGCCGCCCTCTATGGCGCCACGGTGCTGGCCATGGCCCAGGCGCCGCTGGGGCTGTTCCACCTGCAGGGCTCGATGCAGCAGCTGGGCGAGCGGCTGGAAGCAGCGCTGGCTCTGGCAGGCGGCAGCCTCCAGCTCCGCCATCGGGTGGAGCGGCTCACCCCCTCCTCCACGCCCGGCGGCGGCTGGCAGGTGCAGGGGCTGCGCCAACCCCGCGCGCCCCAACCCACACCCTTCAACGTGGCCGCCCGCGCCGTGGTGCTGGCCATTCCGCCCCAGGCCCTGCCTGGCCTGCTGGGCCCATCACTCCCCACCGGGTATGCCCAGCGCCTCAGCAACCTGCACGAACCCTCCGGGGCCCTGGTGCTCTATGCCGCCGTGGAACGGCGTGCCCTACCGCCCGAGATCGCCAGCCACCTGCAACTGGATTGGGGCGATCCAGGCTCGCTGTTTGTCTCGATCAGCCAGGAGGGCGACGGCCGCGCCCCCCGCGGGCAAGCCACCGTGATTGCCAGCGTGTTCACCGCTGCCAAACCCTGGTTTGGGCTCGATGGCGAGGCCTATGCCGAGCGCAAAGCCCAGGCCCAGGCGGGCATCCTGCGGGGGCTGCAGCACCTACTTGGGGTGGATCCCCAGGCCTGGCTCCACCAAGAGCTCGCCACCCCACGAGGATTTGCCGGCTGGACCGGCAGACCCTGGGGCTACGTGGGCGGGCTGGGCCAACATCCCAGCCGTTTTGGCCCCTTTGGCCTGGCCAGCCGCACGCCCCTGGCCAACCTCTGGCTGTGCGGCGATGCGATCTATCCCGGCGAGGGCACGGCCGGAGTGAGCCTCTCGGCCCTGATGGCCAGCCGCCAACTGCTGGCGAGCTGGGGCAAGCCCTTCAAGCTGGGCTGACCGCGCTGAGCTGACCCGCCCAGACTGAGAAACCCAGCCAGGCAAGGCCTGATCGGGCGCTAGAGAAATTCTGGCCGCAGCTGGTGGGCGATCTGCAGCGCCTCCTCCAGGGCTTGCCATTGGCCAGCCTCCAACTGCTGCTCTAAGGCTTCCAGGCTCTGGCGATAGGCCGCCAGCGCCGTCAACAACGCTGGGCGGTTGGTGCGGGCCATCAAGCTGCCCAGCTCCGGATTGCCGCCCCCCACCCGGGTGGTGTCGGCAAAGCCACTGGACGCCAGGGTGCGCACCAATTCGGGCATGCCCCCGCCCGCATCGGCGGCCCCACCGGCGGCCGCCTGCAACAGGGCCGCCCCCACCAGCACCGGCAGGTGGGAAATCAGGGCCACCGCCTGGTCGTGGGCCCTGGCGTCACAGAGGAGCCACTGGGCCCCCACCGCCTCGGCCAACTGCTGCACCGCCAGCAGGGCCGCCGGATCGGTGCTAGCGGTGGGAGTGGCCACCCACGGCCGACCGGCAAACAGGTTGGGCACCCCCGCCTCCACTCCCGCCTGGGCGGTGCCCGCCATCGGGTGACTGGCCACAAACCGGGGGAATTGGTGGTGCCAGCGCTCCAGCACCGGTGCCTTCACCGAGCCCACATCGGTCACCACCGCATCGGCGGAAACAGCCGCCAACCAGGCCTCCGAAGGTTCCAGCAGGCGATCCAGCGGCAGGGCCAGCACCACCAGACCGCAGCCCGCCAACACCGAGGGATCGGTGCTCACCTCCGTAGCCAGCCCCCTCTGCTGGGCCCGCTCTGCCGTGGCGGGCCGGTGCACCAAAGCCCGCACCTCGGCACCGCGCGCCATCAAATCCAGGCCAAGGGAGCCACCGATCAGACCCAGGCCCAGGATCCCCACGGGCTGGCTTTGCCAGAGCGGCGGCCCTTGCTCGGGAGTGGGGTCGGGGGTGGTTGCGGTTGTGTCTGCTGTCATCCCTGCTGCAGTTCCCTGCCGCCAGCTTCCTACGCTTTTGGGCCCTTGGCCCTTCCGGATGCTGGAAGCCCGTGCCCACCACCAGCTCAAGGCGCTGCTGCAGCGTGAGGGCGGTGGGCAGTGGCCCCACCATTTGAGCTTGAGCCGGCTGGTGGCCCGCAGCCTGCGCCGCGCCGACCACACCTTGGTGAGGCTGGTGCCGGGCACCGAACCCAGCTGGTGGATCAGCCTGCTGGTGCCCCTGGCCCTGGGCGACGAACCCATAGCCCTGGTGCTCAACGAGCGCTCGAGGTTGCGGCTGCAGCAAGTGGAACTCCCCCGCCTGGCCGATGCCGGCCTGGCCCTGGCCTGCTTCGAGGGCCCCCACCCGCCGCCGCAGGCCCGGGTCTGGGTGTTGAGCCACCGGCAGCTGGTGGAGGCCTGGCGCGAGGGCCGCCTCGCTGATCGCCAACTGGTCATCCCCGAGGCCGAGGGGCTGGAAGCCGAGCTGCGCCAAGCCCTGGAGGTGGTGATCAAGCCCGAGCACTGGGATCAGCTGCGGCGGGCCCAGCCCAGCGCCGAAGCCAGCCTCTTGAGCCTGCACGAGCGCCTCAGCCGCCAACTCCTTTCCCGACCCCGCAATCCCCAACGCCAGGTGGCGTTGGCCCCAGAAGATGAGGCGCCGCTCAGGCACCTGCTCCAGCTGCTCACCCCCTTGCCCGATCCCTGGCCCAGCTGGCTGGCGGCCCAAGGGCCCAACTGGACCAGCTGGGCCCGGGTCAACCCCCAACTGCTGCAGTGGGACCTGCACCGCCAACCACTCGAACCCAGCCTGGTGCTGCAGGGCCTGCTCGAGAACCGGGGCTGCTTGCTGGTGGGCCAGATCGGAGCCGGGGAATCCAGCTGCCCGCCGCTCGGACTCCAGCCGACCGTGCAGGTGGAGCTGGGCGATCCACCCCTGGCAGACCCGTTGCCCCTCTATGCACCCCTGCGCCAACCCCTGCCCAATAGCCCCCACTTCGGCGAACACCTGCTCGAGCAGGGGCGCCGGCTGGTGCTGGGACAAGCCGGATTCAGCGTGATCCTGCTGGATGACGACGCCCTACGCCTCCATCTCACCAGTGGCCTGGCCGCCGAATTCGGCAGCCGGGTCGTGCACCAGAGCACCGCCCCCGAAAGCAATGGGGTGGTCAGCGCCAGCTGGAGCTGGTGGCTCTCGCACCAGCAACGCCTGCCCCTGCCTGCCCAGGTGATCGTGGGGCTGCTGCCCCTTGCCACCTTGGAAGACCCACTCACCGCGGCCCAGGTTCATCAACTGCGGCAGCAGGGTCGGGATTGGTTCCGAGAGCGCCTGCTACCTGACGGCCTCACCCAGCTGCAGCTGGGGGTGGCGGGGTTGCGGCGCAGCGGCGGACGGCTGGCGATTCTCGACGGCCGCCTGCGGGGACGCAGCTGGGGGCAACAGGTTTTGAGCGCCCTGGAGCCCTGGGTGGCGTTGAGCCGGCTTCTGCCTCACTAGCCTGCAGATTCGCCACACCACCAACCCGATCGCGATGGGGGAAGCCAAGCGCCGCAACCTGCAGGGACTGCCGCCCAAAACCACCAAACGGGCGGCCGTTGACACCTCCCCGAGGCTCGTGGAGTGGCTGCCACTCACCCGTAACCAGGCCGACCAGTTCGTGAGCCTCACCACCAAAGGGGCCTGGGTGGGCATTGCGGCGCTGGTGCTGTTTTGGCTCACCGTGCGCTTTGTGGGCCCCGCTGCCGGCTGGTGGACCCTCGCCGACGGCTAGGCAACGGTCGCAACCACGACCGCCGCAAATCTGAAGAAAACCCTAAAATTGAGACACGATTGAGAACGGCCCATGTTTCCCCGTCTGGCGGAGCAATACCGATCTGTGGTGCACGACCTGGTGATGAGCCTCCAGGCCCTGGCCAAAAGTCTCCAAGCCCGCAATGTGGCGGCCACCTGCTACACCTGCGGTGATGGCCGAGACGGCCACGGCGCCTCCTTTGTGGCCAACCTGGGCGAGAACCACATGGTGCGCTTTCTGGTGTCCGATTTCGGCATCAGCTGGGTGGAATCCCGCGATGGCCACGAACTGGTGAAACTCGAGGGAGCCGAAGCCATCCAGGAGCTCCAGCGCGTGGCCCAGGTGCTGCAAACCCCCCAAACCAGCAGCACCAAACCAGCCCGTAGCCAGCAAAAAGGCGCCGTCACCGGCGCCTGAAGTACGGGCTTAAAAGCTGCTCAGGTGAGCCAGCTCAGCTGGCCACCGGCAAATCAGCAGCCGTGGGAATCGCCGCAGCGGCCTTGGCGGCGGCAGCCAACGGCTTCATCGAATTGGCCGTTACTTCCGAGCCCTCGGTGAGCTTCTGGCGGGTGAGCTGCTCGATCACCTCCTTGGGCTCAGGGTTTTGCTCGAGCCAGGCAATCGTGTTGTCACGCCCCTGACCGATGTTGTCGCCGTCATAGCTGTACCAAGCGCCCTTACGGGTCACCACGCCGGTCTCTTCCGCCAGGTCGAGCAGGCAGCCCAAGGTGCTGATGCCGCGGCCAAAGAGGATGTCGAATTCGGCAATGCGGAACGGAGGGGCCACCTTGTTTTTGGCCACTTTCACCTTGGCGCGAATGCCGTATTCCTCGGTGCCGCGTTTGAGGGTTTGGATCCGGCGGATATCCAGCCGCACCGACGCATAGAACTTCAGCGCATTGCCACCGGTGGTGGTTTCGGGGTTGCCGTAGGTGACACCGATCTTCTGGCGCAACTGGTTGAGGAAGATCACCGTGCAGCCCGATTTGCCGATGTTGCCGGTGATTTTGCGCATCGCCTGGCTCATCAAGCGGGCCTGGCTACCCACCGCCAGATCCCCCATCTCTCCTTCGATTTCAGCCCGGGGAGTGAGGGCCGCCACCGAGTCGACCACCACGATGTCGACCGCCGCCGAACGCACCAACTGGTCCACGATCTCCAGCGCCATCTCACCGGTGTCGGGCTGGGAGACCAGGAGGTTTTCGATGTCGACCCCCAGGGACGCGGCATAGACCGGATCCAGGGCATGCTCCGCATCCACAAAGGCGGCCACCCCACCCCGCTTCTGCACTTCGGCAATGGCATGCAGGGTGAGGGTGGTTTTGCCGGAGCTCTCCGGGCCGTAGACCTCCACCACCCGGCCCTTGGGATAGCCGCCACCCAAGGCAAGATCCAGGGTGAGGGCCCCGGTGGAGATGGTCTCAACCCGCATGCGGGAGGCATCCCCCAGGCGCATGATCGAGCCCTTGCCGAAGTTGCGCTCGATCTGGTTCAGCACCAAACCCAGAGCCTTGTCGCGCTCGGCAGCGGCGCGGGCATCGCTGGCGCTGGAGGAAGCAGAAGACCCGGAAGCGCCGGAGGACGCAGAAGAAGCCGCCGTACCGGCAGAAGCAGCCTTGGGATCAAGGGACATGACGAATCAAAAAAGGTGGAACAGACCGGTAGGGGACAGGCCGGCAAGGGACAGAGACCGGCAGGGACAGGGGAAGAGACAGGTGGACGAAGGCGCCATCCTGCGGTCTCAAGAGAACAAGTGCCACCCAAAGGGGCCGGCGTCCCAATTGCGCATAGTACGGGCGTACTCTAACGGCCTAGGGCCATTGCGCCAGGGGGGCCGCGAAACTCGCAGGATCGAGCCAGGCAATCCCCTGCGGGAGCTGCTCTCCATCGCCGGGAGCCAGGTAGCCCCAGCTCACCAAGAAACAGCGCACCGCCGCCAGGTCCGGCTGGCGGCGCACCAACTCCAGGGTGGGGCGGCGATCTTCCACAAACCAGATCGGCCGGTGCTGCTGGGCCGGTTCGGTGAGCAACTGGGCCAGCACCTCAGGCTTGCTGCCCTGCTCATGGCCATAGAGGGCCACCGGCTCCAGCTGGGCCGCCACCAGCAACTGGCGGGCAAAGGCCGCCCCCTTGGTGGTGAGCACAGCCCAATCGGCGCCTTCGGAGGCGAGGCGACGGAGCCGCTCGACCACACCGGGATAAAAGCGATGCAGCGCCAGCCAGGCCTCTGGATCGGCAGCAATCGCCTCGGCGCGCACCTGCTCCAACACCGCCTGCAACGGCTCCTGGGCACAGCCCCAGCGGGCCAGGGCAGCGGGCAGGGCAGCGGCGTAGTTGGCCGCCAAAGCGGGAAGGTCGAGATCGGACCGGCTGAGCTCCGCCGCCATCAGCACCATTTCCCAGCCCTTGTGGATCAAGGGCCGCAGCTGGGCAAAGCCAGGTGGTGCTAGCTCCGGCAGGGCGAGCGTTGGCCAAAGCTTCAGGGCCGCCCGCCGCGCCGACCACCAGTATTCGGCCATGCCATCCACCAGCACGCCATCAAAGTCGAAAACCAGCAGGGGGCCGCTCAAGCTGGAATGGATTCAAAACTGGGTCGCTAGGATTCGAACCTAGGAATGGCGGGACCAAAACCCGCTGCCTTACCGCTTGGCGACGACCCACTGCTGCCCGGAGGCACCACGTGGCCCCGGCGTTCGCCGGTGCCTTGCTAGTTACCCATAGCGCCCGGTCCTTCGTCAACCGAGCGCGGCAGGGCTGCCCCCTTCAGGCGGGAAACACCCGCAGGCGCTGGGCCTCACCGCGCCCAAACACCGCCGAGCGCAGGCGATAGCGGCTCGCAAGCTCGGCCTGCATGCGGCGCACCCGCTCCGTGCGCGGCAGCAGTTCCACCGGCTGGCCCTGGGGCAACACCACCTGCTCCACCGCCAGGCGGCACTCCTCGAGGGCCGCCAAGGCATCGTCGCTGCCGGCGCCCTGCTGAGGAGCCTGGCCGGCCTGGGGGGGCTGGCGATGGGCGAGCAACCGCTCCACCCCCCGCTGCACCTGGGCCATGGCCGCACTCTTGATCACCAGAATCGGCACACCACGCTCCTGGGCTGTGCGGCGCACCTGGGGCTCGCGGCCCATCTGCTGACGCACGCTGAGCACGGCATCGGCCAGGTCCACGGTGGTCGCGGGCTCCACGGGCAGCTGCCTGGCCCGGGCCACCTGCTCAATTTGGATCGGGCTGATGCCGGCCCCAAAGATGCGCAGGGTTTGGCTTGGGCTTGCAGTTGGGCTTGGGGTTGGGATTGGGTTGAGGGCTTCCGTCTCGTGGATCGCCTCCGCCGGAATCAGCTCCTTCTGGCTCGCCCCCTCTCGAGTTGCCCCAGGCGCTGCAGGGGGCAACGGGATGGGGTCCTGAAGTTGGAGGCGGCCATCCGATCCCCATTCGCGGATCTGGGGCCTGGGCACCTGGCCCCGCAGCAGCCCATCCACCGTGCGCGCCACATCGGCATGCACCAACCAGCGGTGGCGGCTGTGCATCTCCACCGCCACGGGAAAGGTGGGATCGGCAGCCCGCTCCAACACTGTTTTTTGGGTGCGGCGGCGGCGGGCCTCCTCATCGCCAAGGGTCACCGACTGAATGCCGCCCACCAGATCGGCCAGGGTGGGGTTCTTGACCAGGTTGGCGAGCTCGTTGCCATGGGCCGTGGCCACCAGCATCACGCCGCGCTCCGCGATGGTGCGGGCGGCTTGGGCCTCAAGCTCGGTGCCGATTTCATCGATCACGATGACCTCGGGCATGTGGTTTTCCACCG
>CAYFKI010000054.1:0-7815 GCA_964343525.1 uncultured Cyanobium sp. | reverse complement strand
GCCCGGCCCCAGCCACTTCTGCGGCCCCAGCAACACCTGCGGCCCCGGCTCCAGTTACGACGTCGCAGGCGCCAGTGGCTCCTACTGCGCCGCCCACCCCCACCAGCGCCAAGCGCTGAAGGCAGGCCCGGTCGGACCCCCGAAGGCATGGTTGCTACATTGGCAAACTCTGTGAGCTATCCAGCGCTTCATGACCCAGGTCACCGTCGGCGAGAACGAAGGGATTGAGTCGGCCCTGCGCCGGTTCAAGCGCCAGGTCTCCAAGGCTGGCATCTTTGCCGACCTGAAGCGCCTGCGCCACCACGAAACGCCTGTTGAGAAGTACAAGCGCAAGGCTCAGCAGCGTCGCCGCCGCCGTTAAGGCCACCGCCGCTAAAGCAGCTTGTCGAATGACCGGTAGGTGAGAGCTTCGGCGATGGAGTCCGGCTCAATCCTGTTTTGATCGTTCAGGTCACTGATGGTCTGAGCCACCCGCAGCACCCTCTCGCCGGCCCGAGCCGAGAGGTGACGTTGCTGCAGGGCGCTCTCCCAGAGCTCCAGGGCTTCAGGGGCCAGATGGATCACCCGATTCAGCTCCGCAGTGGCGAGCTGGCCATTGCCCCATCCATGGGGGTTGCGTTGAGCCATCCGTTGGCGGGCTCGGGCCACCCGTTGGGCCACCGCCGAGGTGTTTTCCGCTTGGGAATGGTCCGCTGTGCCAGGCGCTTGGGAGCTCCGGAAGGGAGCCGCGAGATCGTCACTGCTGGGCCGGCGCATCACCACCTGCAGATCCAGCCGGTCGAGCAACGGCCCTGAGAGCCGGCCCCAGTAGCGCCTGCGGGCCCCCTCGCCGCAACTGCACGCCCGTTCGGGATCACCAAACCAGCCGCAGGGGCAGGGATTGGTGGCTCCCACCAGCGTGATGCGACAAGGAAAACGGCTGCGGCGCCGGGCCCTGTGGATCCACACAGCCCCCTCTTCGAGTGGTTGCCTGAGTTGGTCGAGCACGCTGCGGCGAAATTCCGCCAGTTCATCGAGAAACAGCACCCCGTGGTGGGCCAGGGAAAGTTCTCCGGGCTGGGGGATGCTGCCCCCGCCCACCAGGGCAGCGGCCGAGCAGCTGTGGTGGGGGCTGCGGAAGGGGCGGTGCTGCACGAGCCCCGAGCCTTTCGCGAGTTGGCCGGCCACCGAATGGATCTGGGTGATTTCGAGGGCCTCCTCCCAACGCAAGGGAGGTAGCAGGCCTGGCAGCCGCTGGGCCAGCATTGTTTTGCCGCTTCCAGGGGCGCCGCAGAGCAGTAAGTGGTGCCCGCCGGCCGCGGCAATTTCCAGCGCGCGCCGCCCGTGCGCCTGCCCCCTGACGGCCGCGAGATCCAGGGCGGCAGGGGCTGGTGCTGGTGGCGGCGATGGACCTGGCTGGGGCTCGGCTTTGCCTCCCTGGAGCCGGTGGAGCGCCCCCGCGAGGTGGCTGGCCGGCCAGACCTGCAGACCCTTCACCAGCCAAGCTTCAGCGGCATTGGCCGCCGGCACGATTAGGGCCCGGGCGCCGCACTGATGGGCATGGAGTGCCAGGGCGAGCACACCGCGCAGGGGGCGTAGGCCCCCATCGAGCCCCAGTTCGCCGCAGCTCCAGATCCCCTCAAGCTGGCGGGCGGCCAGTTGGCCGCTGGCCACGAGTAGGCCAAGGGCGATCGGCAGGTCGAAGCCTGGGCCCTCCTTGCGCAGGTCGGCGGGTGCCAGGTTCACCACCACCCGGGTGAGCGGCACCTTGAGACCGCTGTGCCGCAGGGCGGAGCGGACGCGCTCCCGGGATTCCTGAACGGCCGCATCGGCCAGGCCCACCATCTGCAACCCCGGCAGGCCGGGCGCAATGTCCACTTCCACCACCACTTCCTGGGCCTCAAGCCCCTGCAGGGAGGCCGTGCTGCACCGTGCCAACATCACGCCAAAGGGTTGCTACCGCCCTAGTGCCCCCCCTGTCTCAACCATGGCCAGCTCCGCTTCCGAGGACACGATTTTTGGCCGCATTCTGCGGGGGGAGATCCCTTGTGATCAGGTGTATGCCGATGAGCAGTGCCTGGCCTTCCGCGATGTGCAGCCCCAGGCCCCGGTGCATCTGCTGGTGATTCCGCGCCAGCCGATCAGCCAGCTCTCGGAGGCCCAACCCCAGGACCAGGCGTTGCTGGGTCACCTGTTGCTGGTGGCGGCCAAGGTGGCTCAGCAGGAGGGGCTCAGCAGTTGGCGCACCGTGATCAATACCGGTGCCGAAGCCGGCCAAACCGTGTTCCACCTGCATTTGCACGTGATTGGTGGCCGTCCGCTGGCCTGGCCCCCGGGATAGTCGCGGCCCTTGGGGTTGCCAGGGAGAATGGCCTCAGAGGAGCCACCCCATGAATCCCGTTTCGGCGTTTCGCAACCAGCTCGGCAAGCTGCAACGCCTGGCCCAGCCCTACTTCCTGCCGTTGGAGGAAACCAACGCGTGGCAGTTCCTGCTGCTGCTCGTGGCCCTGCTGGCGGTGGTGGTGGGGGTCACCCTTTTGCTGCTGACCGCCTTGGTGGGAGCCACCGGGGCCTGGATCCCTGAGCTGCAGAGCCGCTTTTTGCCCGGGGTTCCCCAGCAAGTGGCTGCGATCTGGAAAGGGCCCTGGGGGGCCACGGTGATGGTGGCGTTTGCCGTTGGACTGGCGGTCTTCGCCAGTTTCCGCGGCAAGTTGCGTCAACGGCGCTGGGTTCCGTGGCTGTTGTTGGGCGCCATTGCCCTGTTGGTGTTGGTGATCAATGCCATCAATGTGGGGATTAGTTATATCGCCCGCAATGTGGATAACGCCCTGGTGGCCTATGACCAAACGGGCTTTTGGAAGATTGTGGCGATCTATGCCTTTTGCCTGGTGCTTGCCCTGCCGATCCGGGGCTTGCAAACTTACCTGGTGCCCAAGCTTGGGCTGCTGTGGCGCCAATGGTTGAGTGAGCGCCTCCTGGATCGCTACATGTCGAATCGGGCCTATTACCTGATCAATCCAGACGACGAAACCGGTGGTGAAATTGATAACCCCGATCAGCGGATTACCCAAGATACGGCCAGCTTTACGGGCACCAGCTTGGAAGTGAGTGTGGGCATCATTGAGGCCCTGCTCACGTTTTTCAGTTTCATCATTATTCTCTGGACGATTAGCAAGAGTTTGGCCGGCATTCTCTTTGCCTATTCCGTTTTAGGTACGGCCCTGGTTGTCTTGATTAGCCGAAGGCTTGTTTTTCTCAACAATGCCCAGCTCAGGTTGGAGGCCGATTTCCGTTATGGCATGGTGCATGTGCGAGACAATGCGGAATCGATCGCTTTTTATCGCGGGGAGCAACAGGAGGCGAGCGAGGTCAACCGGCGGCTGGACAACGCCATTGTTAATTACGACCGGCTGATCATTTGGACAGCGGCGATCAACGTGGTCAAGCGTTCCTATGACTACTTCTCCCGCTTCCTGCCTTGGCTGGTGATCGCGCCGATTTATTTCCTCAAGGAGGTTGATTTTGGTGTGTTCAGTCAGGCGGGCATCGCCTTCGCCCAGGTGTTTTCTTCGTTGAGTTTTATCGTTGCCAATATTGAGCAATTGGCAGCTTTCTCGGCGTCGATCAGCCGTTTGGAAGGTTTCCAGGGAAAGGTGGAGGAGATCAACGCCAAGGCCGACGCCACGGCTTTGGCGGCCGCAGCAACAGCGGCTGCGACGGATCAGGCCCCTGCCGAATCGATTCTGGTGAGCCACGCCGATCTGGTGCCGCCCCAGAGCGACCGGGTGCTCCTGCGCGATCTCAACCTGGAGGTGAGCCAGCGGCAGCGGGTGCTGGTGGTGGGCCCATCGGGTTGCGGCAAAACCTCCTTCTTGCGCATGGTGAGTGGCCTCTGGGAGCCCGCCGGGGGCCGTGTGCAGCGGCCGCCCATCGGTGAATTGCTGTTCATCCCCCAGAAGCCCTACATGATTTTGGGCAGCCTGCGGGATCAGCTTTGCTACCCGCTTCAAAGTGATCGTTTCAGCGACGACCAGCTGCGCCATGTGCTCGAGCAGGTACGTCTGAGCGAGTTGGTGCAGCGCTACCCCGATCTGTCGATCACCCAGGATTGGCCGCGCCTGCTTTCGCTGGGTGAACAGCAACGGCTGGCCTTTGCCCGCTTACTGCTCAATTCCCCGCGCTTTGTGGTGCTCGATGAGGCCACCAGCGCCCTCGATGTGGCCACCGAACGCCACCTTTACGACCTCCTGATCGAGCGGGAAATGGCCTTTGTCAGCGTGGGCCACAGGCCTACGCTGACGGCCTTCCACGACACCGTGCTCGAGCTGGATGGCACCGGTCGCTGGTGCCTGTTGCCGGCGGCGGGCTATGACGTGGGCCGCCATGCCTGATCCGATGACAACCCCGCCCCCCACCAGTGCCACCACCGGCGATCCGCCGGCCTTTGGTTGGAGTGGCTACGCCGAGCGGGTGAATGGTCGCTTTGCCATGGTGGGCTTTGTGGCCGTGCTCGTGATCGAGGCGATCAGCGGCGATACCTTCCTGCACTGGGCGGGCTTGGTGCCCTAGGGCAGCTCCACCAGATCGATTTGCCAGAGCCCGTCGCGGCTCACCTCCACCGCCAGTTGGCGCCCATCGGCGCGCAGCTGCACCCGGTGGGGCACGGCCGCAGGCTCCATCGGGATCGGTTGGAGGCTCATCAACGAACGCCTGTAGAGCACCAGTTCGGTGCGGCCTTCCCGTTGGCGCACCAGGGCTAGCCGTTCCCCTGTGCTGTCGACGCTGACGCTGATCGGTTGGGCATCTCCCCGATTCAATCCAGGCAGGGGTACGGGGGTTTGCCGATCCAGATCCAGCAGCACGATCTGCTCCCGGGCGCCGTGACCATTGATCACGGCCAACCAGCGACCCGACAAGGAGGGGTCATGGTTGGCCCCAGCGAGCTCCAACTGGCGATTCAGGCCTGCCATCGGCACGGGCATCCCCCCCAGGCAGCCGCTCAAGAGGGTGCTGATCGTCCCCAGGCTGCTCGCCAGAGCGATGGCGCGCAGCTTCTTGGTGGCGCGTCTCATCGGCCGCTCCCGCCAGAGCCACTGATCTCGGGGCCTGCGCCACCACCCACGACGGCCAGTCCGCCGGGTTGGTCGGGCTCCAGCAGGCCGCCCAGGTCGAACACCTGCACCCGTGGCCTGCCGTCGTCGATCACGTCCAGGGCGACCCGGCGGCCATCCGGCGCCAGGCTGAGCCGCATGGGGACCACCGAGCCCGGTAGCGGTAGGCGGATCAGGTTGCCACTGGCGCGGTCTTCGATCATCGCCAGCCGGTTGGGGCCCTCCTGCACGATGGCGGCCACATAGCGGCCGTTCCAGCTCAGGGATGGCGAACTCTGGGGTTCATGGCCGCGCAGATGGCGCAGCCCCACCATCTGGCCGCTGGGTTGCTCCTGCAGCAGCACGCTGGCTTTACCGCCCTGTTCGATCACCGAGGCCAACCAGCGCCCATTGCCGCTCAGGGCTGGATCCTGGCGGTTTTGGCTTCCCAGCAGCCCAGTGGGGCCGGCACTGCGGCGGTTGAACAGGCCTGCATCGCAGCCCGTGACGGCCAGGGCCAGGGCCAGGATCGGCCACCACTGCATGCTGCGCAAACGGCCCATCGTGCGCAACCGGCCCATCGCCCGGACTTGGCTCAGTCGTCGAAGCGGGAGCTGTTATCCCGTTGCGGGGCGGTGTTGCCGGTGGGACCAGCCCCAGAGTCTCCAGCCGCTGGGGGCGGGGTGACGGGGCTGAAATCGGCATCGCTGATCGCATCGGTGCCGGTGCTGGGACGGGAGGGGCCCCTCAGGGGTGCGCCTTGGGGCATGGCCCCAGGACCCATGCCGGACGGAGACTCTGGGCCCCCTGGGCGGCGGGTGGAGCGGGGCATGCCATCGGCGGTTGCCGTGGGCCGGCTGCCACGCCGAAACTCGGGACCCTCGGCGGTCTCCCGGCGCCGCGCCCCAAAATCATTGGCCCCACGGCCTGCACTGCGGCCGCTGGCGCTGTAGCGGCTCCGATCAAAGCTGTCGTCATTGCCGGAAGGCCTGCCCCGATCGCTGCCTCGATCGCTGCTGCGGCCATTGCCCCGCTCGTCGCCGCGGGGGCCCAGAGAATCGGCGTCCCTGCCCCAGTCATCGGCAGGCCTGCGGCTGGCAGCTCGCTCAGGGATCGCGGCCCGGCTGCTGCGTCTGGGGCGGTAGAAATCCTCGGCGTCGTCGCCCCCATCCCGGCTGGAAATCCGCCGGCGCACACCCTGGGGTTCATCAAAGCGATCGACAGCGTCGTCTCCCCAGCGTTGCCCGCCCATGCGGGGGCGATAGGGGCCTGCCGGCACGGGTTCCTCGTCGTCGAAGTAGGACGATCGGCGCGCCTGCTCGGTGGTGACGCCCCTCAGGCGCACGCTCTCATAGGCAAAGAACACCGCCGAGCCGGCCAGGAGGAACTGGCCGAACTGCAAAATTGGATCCAGGCGCCAGCCTTGGAAAAACAGGATGCCGCCACACAGCAGGCCGACGGCTGCAAAAAAAACGTCGTAATCGCGAGCTAGCGCAGGTTTGAAGCTGCGCATGAAATAGAGCAGGGCTCCACCTACCGCCAGCACGATGCCAACGATGCTGGCCCAATTGAGGCTGGCATTAACCACGGCGTGTCACCCCTTGTGGCGCCCCGTCTGGGAAGGCTTGGATCCACTCTAGGGATCCAGGCAATTCCAGGCGATGGATCAGAGGCGACGATCCACCTGGTCGTTTTGGCTGATCAGCACCAGGGCAATCGTGATCGGCACCACCACGATGACGGCACCCCAGACGAGGCTGCTCAGGAAGTTGGCGAGGGAAGGGGTCATGGCGGGGCCAGGTCTTTCGGCAACAGGAGCTCGGGGATCCTAGGGAGTCGCGGCGACTTCCTACGCTCTTGGGCCACCTGCTTAGAGCTTTGTGACGGCGCCCATCGCGATCGCGCTCGGCTTGGCCCTCCCCAGCGACCTGGTGGCCTTGCCCAACTCTGCCGTGGGCTGGGTCCATCTCGTGCTGGGCTTGGCGCTGTCAGCCTGGACGCTGCTGTTCCTGTTTCGGATCGTGCTCACCTGGTATCCCCAGATCGATCTGAATCGGGGTGTGATGCGCGTGGTGTCGGGCCCCACCGAGCCGCTGCTGGCTCCGACGCGGCGCCTGATCCAACCAATTGGCGGGGTGGATGTGACCCCGGTGGTGTGGGTGGGGCTGCTCAGCCTGGTGAGGGAACTGGTGTTGGGTCAGCAGGGGTTGCTCACCCAGGTGATGCTCCGCAGCCAGCTGGTGGGCTGACGCGGCGCTCTTTGGGGCGCTATTTGCCCGGGGGCAGCATGTCCTGCTCCACGAACTTGGTGTGCACATCGCCACTCTGGAACTCGGGGCGATCGAGCAGTTGGAGGTGGAACTCGATCGTGGTGGGGATGCCCGTGATCGCACATTCGGATAGGGCCCGGCGCAGGCGTTTGAGGGCGTGCTTGCGGTCGGTGCCCCACACGATCACTTTGCCGATCAGGGAGTCGTAGAAGGGCGGAATTTCGTAGCCGGTGTACACGTGGCTGTCCACCCGCACCCCGGGGCCACCAGGGGGAAGCCAGCCGGTGATCTTGCCGGGGGAGGGCCGGAAGTTCTGACGGGAATCCTCGGCGTTGATCCGGCACTCAATGGCATGGCCGCTGAGGTTGATGTCCTCCTGTTTCACCGAAATCGGTTCGCCGCCGGCGATGCGCAGCTGCTCGGCGATCAGGTCGACACCGGTCACCATCTCGGTCACGGGATGCTCCACCTGGATG
>CAYFKI010000053.1:0-7818 GCA_964343525.1 uncultured Cyanobium sp. | reverse complement strand
GGGCCCGTTGGAGCGCCAGGGCAGCTGCTGGGGGCCGCCATGGTGGGCAGGGGGGTGCTGCCCGGGGGGATCACGCTGATCGCCCGTCGATCGGCGCTGGCGCTCAGCTGGGGGCAGGCAAAGCTCGGATCGGCACTCCAGCCAGGGGTCTCAGCTGGAACGCCACCGGCTCCCGTGGTGGGCTGGATGGCTGTATCGCGCTGCAGGGTGTCCTGGTCGATCACCCCATAGACATCCTCGAGTTCGCCGGTGCCTTCCCAATTGCTATAGCGAACCCTGCTCGCTTGCAGGTATTGATTTCCTTTGAACAGCCGCACTTGGCCGGTGGCATAAAAACTGCGGCTGCGTTCGGCCACTTCCACCCGCTCAGCCAGCAGGGTCCAGCCGTTGAAGCGCAACCGCACATGCCCCTTGGCGACATAGACGCCTAGCTCGCCATCGAAGCCCTGTTGGTCGGCGGCAACGATGGCGAATACCGGCACCAAAGCCGAGTTGGCTGGGGTGGCGGCCTTGGGGGCCGGTGGCTGCGCAGCTAGAGCGTGAGGGGCCCCTGGCTGGCTGCGTGCTGCCGAAGGGTTGCTTTGGGCTTGGGCCCAGGGCTGGACCAAGGCGACTGGAAGGCCGGCAAACAACACCAATCGGCCGATGGACATCAGGAGATTGCGTCCCAGCAACCTGGTTGGGGTGGCGAGCGAAGCGTTCTGACCAGTGGCGAATCGTGAACTGGCTTGGAAGGCTGTGGCTTGCCCGGCAACGCTTCTCGAGCCACTGGCCAAAGCTGCGCTGCTCCAAGAACCGGCAGCGCGTTGGCCTTGCACGTGGCTCGCTTAGACAAAGAAGGCCGTGATCATCCCACAGGCGACTTGGCCAGGTTGTTGGGATGGACGGTGGGTGGCCTGAGGATCAATCCTCGAGGTCTTTACGGCTCGGAGTGCGGCTGGGGTCGCTGGCCAGGAAGCCGAACACAAAGATCCCGATGAAGAAGAAGACGACCGAATAAACCGAGATCTTGAGGGCGAGCATGGTTCGGTCGTGGGAGAAACGGGCGGGTGACAGGGAGTGACAGGCGCCGGGAAGGGCCTGGTCGACCCCACGGCAGCCGCATCATCCTATGGGACTTGGCTTGCTATCCAACGATGCCTGAGGCCCCAGGTGCAGCCCAAACCCCGCGGATTGAAACGTTTCGGTCACGTTCGTGCTGGGATTTGCAGGCCGCCTGGCTGGGCCAGCAGCCCGATGGGGCCCTTGGCCAGGCCCAGGGCCACCCATGGGGAGCAGCCCATCGCCCGGATTGGCAGGCCCGCGGCCTGATCATTTGGCCCCGCGGCGGCCAGTGGCACCATCTGCGCTTGGCGCTCCCCTGCCCCGAACCCTGGCAGGCGCTCAGGGCGGAAGGACGCCTGCTGCCATGCGGCGGGGGGATCGTGGCCCGGCTCACCTTGCGCTGGTGGGCCGATCAGGCGGAGCTCTGGGTGGATGGCCAGCGGGTGCATGCCGGTGATCTGTTTGATACCTCGTGTCGGTGGCGCTTGCCGGAGAGCTGGTGGCAAGGCCAGCCCCTGGCCCTGGAGTTGCGCTTGCGCAGTCCGCTGCATGACGACGGTGCCCTGATCTCCAGTGCCGTGGTGCTGGAACCGGCTGAGCCCTCCGATCCTTTGGACCTGCTTGCCGCCACCAAAGACAGCATCGCCGCCCTGCGGCGGGAGGCCGGTGGTGGCCAGGGAGCCCTGCCCTTGGCGGGGGGGCGGGTGCATGTGCTTGGTCACGCCCATTTGGATCTGGCCTGGCTGTGGCCGGTGGCGGATACCTGGCAGGCGGCGGAGCGCACCTTTGCGTCGGCCCTCGATTTGATGGAGCGTTTTGAGGAGCTCCACTTCGCCCACTCCACTCCGGCCCTTTACGCCTGGCTGGAGCAGAACCGCCCGGCCTTGTTTGACCGCCTCCAGACGGCTGTGGCGGCAGGTCGGTTTGAGCCGATCAACGGACCTTGGGTCGAGAGCGACTGCGTGCTGATCAGCACCAACTCGCTGTTGCGTCAATTTCAGCTGGGCCAGCAGTACAGCCAGCGCACCTTCCCGGCTTTGGAGCACCGATTGGCCTGGTTGCCCGACAGCTTTGGGTTTGGGGCGGGTCTACCGGCCGTGGCCCAGGCCACGGGGGTGGATTGGTTTTGCACCCATAAGTTGTTTTGGAATGCCACCAATCCCTTCCCCCATCGCCTGTTCCGCTGGCGTAGCCGCTGCGGTGCAGAGCTTCGGGCCTTGATGACGGCGCCAATCGGCACCGATGGCGATCCCGTGGCGATCGAGCGCTACTGGCTGGAGTGGCAGGCGGCTACCGGCAGCCCTGAGGCGCTGTGGCTGCCAGGGGTGGGTGACCACGGCGGCGGTCCCACCGCCGAAATGCTCGAACAACTGCAGCTGTGGCAGCAGCAGAGCCTCACCACGCCCCGCTGCCATGGGTCATTACGGGCCTATCTGGCCAAGTTGGAGCCTCTCGCGGCGTCCCTGCCGGTGTGGCGGGATGAGCTCTACCTCGAGCTGCATCGGGGCTGTGCCACCAGCCGGCCGGATCAGAAACGCCACAACCGGACCCTGGAGCGCCTGTTGCGGCAGGCGGAGCTGGCCCGCGCGTTAGCGGGGTTCGGCGGCGGGGTGGATTGGCGGCCCCTGTTGTTCCAGCAGTTCCACGACATTCTTCCGGGCACCTCGATTCCTGAGGTGTTCGAGCAGGCGGAACCCCAATGGCGCCAGGCGCGCCGCCAGGCCTGCCGCCAGCGCGATCAGGCCCTGCACCAGTGGTTGGGCGCCGGCCAACGACTGGAAGCTGGAACCCCTTGGTGGGTCTGCCAGCTCCAGCCCTTGGCGGGTCGCGCCCAGGTGGTGCGCCTGCCTAGGGGGCTGTGGCAGGCCGAAGGGCAGACGTTGCCCCAGCAGCCGGCGTCTTGCGGTGGGGTGTGGGTGCAACTGCCCCGCTTGGAAGGGGTGGTGGCGTTGCCCCTGCAGCGCCACGCCAATCTGGCGCCAGAGCCGATGCCCATCGCCAACCCGGTGGTGTGCGAGCAGCTGCCCCAGGGCTTTGGCGACCCCGAGCGCTGGCTGCTGGGCAATGGGTTGCTGCAGGTGGAGATCGGGCCGGAGGGCATCGAGCAGCTCTGGGACCGGGCAGGCCTTCCCCAGCTTTCGGGCCCATTGGCCTGGCAGCGCTACCGGGATGCCGGAGAGTTTTGGGATGCCTGGGACCTCGCCGCCAACTACGGCGACCATCCCTTGCCCTGGCAGTGGCAGGAGCCCCTGCAATGGCTGGAGCAGGGCCCGCTCTGTAGCCGGTTTGTGCGCCGGGGCCAGTGCGGGACCAGTGCGGTTCGGCTGGAGGGGCAGTTGCGGGCGGGGTGCCCCTGGCTGGAGCTGGTGCTGAGCGTGGATTGGCGGGCCCGCCATGAACTGTTGCGGCTTGAGCTGCCCTTGCAGCAGGCCGCCCAGCGCTGGGCCGCCGACACCACCGGCGGAATCCTGGAGCGACCGGCCCAGCCGGTCACGCCCCGGGAGCAGGCCCGCTGGGAAGTGCCGGCCATCCGTTGGCTGGCTTCGGTGCATGCCGATGGCGGGCTGGCGGTGTTGCTGGATGGCCCCCAAGGGGTGTCGGCTACGCCGGAGCGCCTGGGCGTGTCGTTGCTGCGCGCCCCCACCTGGCCCGATCCCGGTGCCGACAACGGTTGGCAGCGCTTGCGGCTCGCCTTGATGCCTTGCCCCCAGGGTTGGCAGCCGGCCCAGGTGCCCCAGGAAGCCAGCCGTTTTCGCGAGCCCCTCTGGATCAGACCTGCCCACCAGGAGCCCGATCTCCGCTCAGATCAGGCCTCCCAGGCATGGCTTGACAGACGCCAGGTTTTGCCAGCCCTGGGCGAGGGCCTGGAGCTGATCGCCCTCAGGGCTGCCTCCACCCCGGGGGATTGGCTGATGGCTGTGCAGAACAGCTCGCCGCTGCGCCGTCGCTGCTGTCTCGGCGATGGTTGGCAGCTGGTGGCGGAATTGGATGGTCTGGATCGGCCAATCAAGCCTGCCGATGGTGCAGCCCCAGCGTTGCAAGACCATGGCCCGGAGGCAGGCTGCGAGCTTGCGCTCAAGCCCTGGCAACTGCGCTTCTGGCAGCTGAGGCCTAAGCGCGGCGGGCCAGGCTCCCCGGCCTAGTCGTCGTGGTCATCGAAGGGGTCGGTGAGTCCCTTCGACGGCGGGCCAAAGGCCAGATACACGCCAAATCCCGTCAGAGCCAGCAACACCGCCAACACAGCCAGGGCAATCGAGAGGGCAGGAGAGCCGGTTGTGCTGGGATCCATGGGGTGGTGTTCGAGGGGGCTTCGTGGCGAATTCCTTCACAACTCTGGGCAGGCCACCGCATGGAGGCCGCCGAGGCCCTTACAGTAACGAGAGCGATTCTTTGCGCGAGAGGACCCTGCCGCCATGGCCCAACGCACCCGCCTCGGAAACCTGCTGCGCCCCTTGAATTCGGAATACGGCAAGGTCGTTCCTGGTTGGGGCACAACGCCCGTGATGGGCGTTTTCATGGTGCTGTTCCTGGTGTTCCTGCTCGTGATCCTTCAGCTCTACAACAAATCCTTGTTGCTGGAAGGGATCAACGTGAACTGGAACAGCTTCAGCTGAGCCAGCGTTCATGAACATTTTTGGGATTGGTCTGCCCGAAATGGCGGTGATTGCCGCCATTGGCTTGCTGGTGTTTGGCCCCAAGCGTTTGCCCGAGCTGGGTAAAACCCTTGGCCGCACCCTCAAAGGCTTCCAATCGGCCTCATCGGAATTTGAAAAAGAATTCCGCACGGCCATGACCCCTGCGCCTGATCCGGAACCCTCCGCCCTGGCCAGTGCCGAGCCCACGGGACCGGCCAACGCCGAGCTCTCCGCCGAAGCTTCCACGTCCGTGGCGCCCGATGCCACCAGCCCATCAACCCCTGGTTGATGGCGGTGCCTGAGGCTTCCAAGCCAGCCGCTTCAGACCCTGAGCGTGTAGGCCTGCGTTTGGTGGTGGGTTTGGGCAACCCGGGCGCCAAATACGCCGGCACTCGTCACAACGTTGGCTTTATGGCGTTGGAGCGCTTGGCGGCTGGCGCGCACACCAGCTTTCGCAGCCAGGCCAAGTTGCATGGCCTGATCGCGGAGGTGGGCCAGGGAGCCCAGCGGCTGCGGCTGCTGATGCCGCAGACCTACATGAATGAGAGCGGCCGTTCGATTCGCTCCGCCCTCGATTGGTTTGATTTTCAGCCGGCCCAGCTGCTGGTGGTTGTCGATGACATGGATCTGCCCCTCGGCAAGCTGCGCCTGCGGGCTTCCGGCAGTGCTGGCGGCCACAACGGCCTGCGCAGCACCATCAGCCATCTGGGCACCCAGGAGTTCCCGCGATTGCGGATTGGCATCGGTGCGCCTGGGTTGGATCCGGTGGAGCGCAAGCAGCGCACCGTGGGCCATGTGCTCGGCCGGTTTGAACCGGCAGAACAGGCGCTGTTGGAGGACGTGTTGGCCGAGGTAGAGGCAGGAATCAGCCTGATTCAGCGCCTGGGCCTGGAGCGCGCCGGTAACCGACTGAACAGTTTTCAGCCGGCCGCGGCATCAGCCTGAGTCGATGGCCCGTCTGCCCGTCACCACAGCCCAGCTTCGGGTCTTGAGCCAAAGCTTCAGCCAGCGGTTGCTGGAGGGGGAGGTGTCGGCTGGCGGCTTTCAGTGGACCTTTCGCTGGGCCTTTGATCGCGGTGAGCTCACCGTGGAGCCCTCCCTCGGCCGGGCCCTGATTCAAGATGCGTTGCTGCGCTTTTTGCTCAAGGCCGACTACCAGCTTGAACCGGGCGGTGACTACGCCTTTACGGTGCGGGCCAAGTTCTGAGCACGCTGGGGTCGGGCCGCTCGAGCTGTTGGCCGAGGTGCCGTTCCACCAGCAGTTGGGCGGCGAGGTCGTCGAGATCCCGGCCGGGTAGGCGCATCCCCTGGGGCACAAGCCGGCGCCATCCCCTGGGCGGGAAGAGCTCCCAGTAGCGCTGGCGGGCGGCCAGGGTGGTGCCGTGTTCGGCTGCCAGGTGGAGGCTGAGAGCGAGTTGGCCGGCCCGCTGCCGCCAGGGCTTGCTGCCGGTGCCATCCCCGAGCACCAGGGCGCCAAGCCCCTGCCGTTGCCAGTACCCCAGCCAGGCCAGCGTGGCTTCGGGGCTGAGGATGGCCGCTTGTTTCACCTGCAAGGCCTGGGCATCCACCAGCACCAGGCCACATTTGCTGCGGCCGGGGTCGAGCCCGGCCAGCCAGGGTCCCGGGCCGGCTGGTGAGGTGCTCATCGGAGGGGTTTGGTTGCTGCCGGGTGCTCCCAGCGCAGGTCCACCACCACGGGATCCGGTGTGTCGGCATTCCGCACGGCCACGGCAGAGAGTTGGGCCACCTGGCCGGAGGGCCGCTCACTCAGGCTTTGGCTGAGTTGCTTGACCAGGCTCGGATCGAACTGCAGGCCGTCCACCACGCTGCCAAGGCGCTGGGCCCGGGCGTAGGCCGCCGCCAGCAGCAAATTCAGCCGTCGGTTGAGTTGGTCCGGATTGCGCAGGTCTCCTTCGATCGTGGTGCTGGCCAGCACATCTCCGGCTTGGATCACCTGGCGGTTCGGCCGCAGGTCGGGGAATGCCAGCACCTGGTTCTCGCCGCGCAGCACGTTGACCGCCGACACCAGGCTGATCACCCAGCTGCCCGGCTTGGTGAGCATGTCCTCCAGCTTGGCCACATCGCTTTTCGGCACCAGCAGGATTTGGCGATTGGCGGGCTGGCCGGGCAACACGCGCGCGAAGGCGTTGAGGTTGGCCTGCTGGAGCAAGGCTGTGACCACAGTTTTGGCCTGGTCGGGCCGGCTCAGGGTCACCTTGGCGCTGGCCAGGGTTTGGCCGCTGGTGATCACCACATCACCCCGGCGCAGGGCCATCAGGTTGAACTCCAGATCCTTGAGTTCCTTGGCTCCAGCGCTGATGCGGGCGCGCACCTGGGCCAGTTCCGCTTCGTTGCGGCGGATGTCGGCATCGCGGGCCTTCACATCGCGTCCAAGCCGGTCCCGCTCCACCTCCAGCTGCCGCCTTTGGGCCAGCAGGGGCGCCAGGCTCTGGCGCAGGCTCGTGAGTCGGGCTTCGGCTTGCTTGAGCTGGGCTTGGGATGCGGAGCGTTCCTGCTCGGCTCGGCGGCGATCGGCTTCGCTGGCGGCGAGTTTGGCGCGGCTGGATTGCAGGCGGGCCTCGATCTGATCGAGCTCAAACAACCCCACCCGCAGTTGTTGGCTTACGAGCAACATCAGCCCCAGGGACATCGCACTGATCAGGCTGCCGGTGAGCACCGTGATCAACACGGCCGTGCGCTTGGGACGCAGCTGAAACAGGCTGAGCCGCGCCTTGCCGATGCGACTGCCGAGCCGATCCCCAAGGGTGGAGAGCACGCCGCCCAAAATGAGCAGCCCCAGGATCAGCAGCCAGCCCGACACAGGTGCCCGCAGGTGGCCCCAGTATCCCCCGGCGACAAGGAATCAGCTGAAGCGCTTGGCCAGGGCAATCGGATCAAACACGGTGATTTTCTTGCGGTCGATTTGCACCAGCCCCTCGTTGCGCAGATCACCCAGCAACCGGGTGATGGTGACCCGGGTAGAGCCAATGGCTTCGGCGATGGCCTGGTGGGAGAGACGCAGGTCAATCGTGATGCCTTCGGTGCTGGGAACCCCGAAGTCGCGGCAGAGCACCAGCAGAAAACTCACCAGCCGCGATGACATGTCGCGGTGGGTGAGGGTTTCGATCATCGTTTCGGT
>CAYFKI010000052.1:0-7820 GCA_964343525.1 uncultured Cyanobium sp. | reverse complement strand
GTTTCCACCGCATCCAGGGAGCCAGGCAGCACAAACACCACCGTGCCATTGGCCACGCCTGCCAGGCACCGGCTTTGCAGGCTGCTGGTACCAATCGTTTCAAAGGAGAGCACGCGAAACAGTTCGCCAAACCCCTCGATGGTTTTATCCAGTAGGGGAGCCACTGCTTCCGGTGTGCCATCACGGCCCGTAAGCCCGGTGCCGCCAGTGCTGATCACCACCTGCACAGCTGGGTCGGCGATCCAACGGCTCAGTTCAGCGCGAATCTGGTAGCGGTTGTCGGGCACAAGGCGCCGATCGGCCAGCCGGTGGCCTGCCTGCTCAAGCCGTTGCTGGAGGGCATCACCCGAACGGTCATCGGCCAGGGTGCGGCTGTCGGACACCGTGAGCAACGCAATCGAGAGGCCCAAAAGCGCTCCACTCTGTCGTGGCTCGAATCTAGGCATCCCGGCTGGCCTGTCCGCTTGCCGGTCGGCTGGACCCTTCTAGCCTGGAGAGCTTCCATGGAGCTCCGGTTGCCGCCACCGATCCGCCTGCGATTGTTTGCCTCCCTGAGCGAACAGGCCGGTTGGAGCCAGCGGGATTGGCCCTGGCCCGAGCAACCCCAGCCCCCCACCCCGGCCCAGCTCTGGGGCCAGCTTGGGCTTGCTGGATCCCTTACCGATCTGCGCATCGCGGTCAATCTGGAGTTCGCCGATGCCCAGCAGCCGTTGCAGCCAGGCGATGAGCTGGCCTTTCTGCCCCCGATCTCCGGCGGCTGATGGGAGCTGCTGCCCAGCTGCAGGTGGGGCTTGCCCAGGAGCCGTTTGATCCCTATCGGCTCCTGGAGGGTTGGCGTGGCCAGGAATCTGGCGCCGCCGAAAGTGTGTTTGTGGGGCGGGTGCGGCCCACCACCGCCTCAGGCGATTCCCTCGCGGCCCTCGAGCTGCAGCACTACGCCGGCATGGCCGAGCGCCAGCTGCACCAGCTCGCCCGCGCGGCTGCTGAGCAGCACGGGGCCTGCGCCGTGTTGGTGCATCACCGGGTCGGCCGGATCGCACCCGGTGAGGCGATTGTGCTCGTGGCCGTGGTGGCCGATCGGCGTGGCCCAGCCCAACGCTGCTGCCAAGCGTTGCTGGAGGCCCTGAAGCACCACGCACCTTTTTGGAAGCGGGAGTGGCGCGCCGATGGCAGCAGCAGCTGGGTGATCGGCAACACGGCCTACGGCGAGGCCAGCTAAGCCCCCCTTACAACAGGGGCAGCCGCAACAGCTGGGCCCAGAGCGCAGTGCCAGCTTCCAGATTGCCCGCTTCGGCTGGGATCTCCAGTAGTAGATCGGCTCCCTGCAAAGAGCCGATGCGGGAGGAGGCCTGGGAACCCTGCACCTCGGCGATGGCTGCGCCATCGGCATCGAAGCGCAGCGAGGCCCTGGCCAGTTCGGGTCTGCCTGCTCCGCGCTGGAGGGGATTGGCTAGGCGCACCCGCAGCCGCGGCAACAGCTGCACCTCGGCCCCTTCCAGCCGTTGCAGGGCTGGCCAGAGCAGTTGCAGGGCCGTGATGGCGGCGGCTACCGGGTTGCCCGGTAGGCCAAAGAAGGGTGTTCCCTGGAGCTGACCCCAGGCAAAAGGCCGGCCCGGTTTGAGGAACAACTTCCAGAAGTTCAGGCTGCCCAGCTCGTTCACCAAGGGGCGAATCCAGTCGCTGTCGCCGGCGGAGATGCCCCCACTGCTCACCACCACATCACAGCTGTGGGCGAGCTCCACCAGGGCCTGGCGCATGGGCTCTGGATCGTCGCCCTCGATGCGGCAATCGGCTACGCCATAGCCAAGCCGTTGCAGCAGCGCTCGCAGCAGGGTGCTGTTGCTTTCCCAGATCTGTCCCAGCTGGCGCTCCTGGCCTGGGGGGAGCAGTTCATCGCCGCTCACCAACAGGCCGATGCGGGGCTTGGTGGCCACCCGTAACTCCTTCACCCCGCAACCGGCTAAACGGCCCAGATCGGCGGGCCCGAGCCGGCAACCCGGCTCCACCAGCACCTGCCCCGGGGAGGCTTCCTCATCGGCCTGACGGATCCAGCGGTTGGCGCCCGCCGCTTTCACCAGTTCGAGGCTGTCGCCGGCGTGGTGCACCAGTTCCTGCGGCAGCACCCGGCCGCAACCCTCGGGGATGGGGGCCCCGGTAAGGATGCGAATCGCCTGGCCCGCTTCGAGCCGGCCCTGGTAGGGAGCGCCTGCCCCTGCTCTCCCTACGCACTGCCAGCGCTGCCCCAGGCTGGGGATGGCATCAGAGGCGATGGCGTAGCCATCCATGATCGAAGCGGCAAAGCCTGGCACCGCCGCTGGGGCATGGATGGCTTCCGCCGGAACCCGGCCCAGGGCCAGGGCTAGGGGCACCGTCTCGACGCTGCCCAGGGGCGCCAAGGCCTCCAGGATGCGCTGGCGGGCGTCGTCCAGTGGCAGACCTTCGCGGCCGAATGGTTCACTCATGGCGGTGCCAGTCGCCGGTTCGGCCGCCCCTTTTGCTGAGCAGACGCACCGGCCCGATGCTCATGGCCGGATCGGCCGATTTCACCATGTCGTAGAGGGTGAGCAAGCCCACCTGCACAGCAGTAAGGGCTTCCATTTCCACCCCTGTGGTGGAACAGGTGCGCGCGGTGGCCTCCAGCCGCAGGCCTTTGCCATCGGAGCTCGGTTCAATCCGCACCTCCAGGGCGGTGAGCGGAATCGGATGGCAAAGGGGAATCAACTCAGCGGTGCGCTTGCCCCCCTGGATGGCAGCCACCCGCGCTACCGCCAACACATCCCCCTTGCCGGCCTTGCCCTCCAGCACCAGGGCCAGGCTGGTGGCATTCATTTGCAGAAAGCCTTCCGCCACCGCTTCCCGCTCGCTGGGGTTTCGCCCCCCCACATCCACCATGTGCACCTCGCCAGCCCGGTTCAGATGGCTCAGGCTTGGCGGTGGGCTTTGGCTGCTCAAGGGCGGGGCTGCTGCTGGATCGATCCTCACCTAAAACGGGATGAAGTGGTTCGAACCGGAGGGCTCTGGTGATGGCCGTGCAGCACCATCCGCTGTGGACGCGCCTGCTGCATGGGCTGGATGCGGTGGTGTTGGTGGTGATGGTGGGCAGTGGCTTGCAGATCTACAACGCCAATCCGGTGTTCGGCAGCCGCGGTGGTGCCACGTTTCCAGCGGCTGTCACCCTGGGCGGCTGGTTGGCCGGAGGCCGCTATTGGCACCTCGGGCTCATGGCCGTGTTTGCCCTCAACCTGGGGGTGTGGATGGGGCTGTTGCTGCAGCGCCGGCGCCGCCAGCTGGCCGAACTCGGTGATCTCGCTACCTGGAGGGGGAGCCAGAACGCCCCGAAACGGCGCTATTCCGCCCATCGGCTCGTCTACACCTTGATGCTGATCGTGCTCGGCTTCAGCTTGATCACCGGTTTGGCGATGTACAAGCCAGCCCAGCTGTGGTGGCTTTCGGGCTTGTTTGGCAGTTGGCAAACCCTGCGCGTCTGCCATTTCGCCACCATCCCGGCGATGGTGGCCCTGGTGATCACCCATGGGGTGCTCTCGTGGCGCATCGGCGGGTGGCGCCTGCTGCGCAGGATGGCGGTCTGAGCGATGGACAACAGGGAGTTGGATCGCACTGCAGGCCGGGGTCTCAACCGCCGCCAACTGCTGAAGGCGGGCCTGGTGGCAGGTGGATCGCTGCTGTTGGGAGGTTGCTGGGCCGATGGCTACGGCGAGGAGGTAGCCAGGGTTACCCGGCCCCTGAATGAACGGATTGAGACCTGGATGCAGAGCAAGGGGCCGGTGCCGGAATTTCCCCGCAGCCAGGTGAAGCCAGACGAGCTCTTGCTCAATAGCTTCAACGGGGTGCCTTGGATCGATCCGGCCCGCTATCGCCTCACGGTGGCCGGCCTGGTGGCGCGCCCGCTCAGCCTGGATCTCGCTGCGCTGGCGGCCCTGCCCCAGCAGGAGATGGTGATCCGCCACATCTGCGTGGAGGGATGGTCGGCGATTGTGGCCTGGGGCGGTGTGCGTCTGGCTGATGTCTTGAAACTGGCCCAGGTCTCCAGCCTCGGTAATTACGTCTACTTCGATTCCGCCGATGGCTACTACGAGAGTTGGGATATGGCCTCGGCCATGCATCCCCAGACCCTGCTGGCCACCCACATGAACGGCGACCCTTTGCCCGCTCAAAACGGGGCCCCCCTGCGGCTGGCAACCCCGATCAAGCTGGGTTACAAGCTGAGCAAGTGGGTCACGGGGATTCGGGTGGAGCCCACCCTGCTGGCCAGCCGTAAGGGCTATTGGGAGGACCAGGGCTACGAGTGGTTTGCCGGCCTGTGAGCACGCCCGCTGGGCTGCACCACGACCAACTGGGGCGAGCGCTCGGTGTGTTGCGGCTCTCACTGACGGCCCGTTGCAATTTCGCCTGCCCCTACTGCCTCCCCGAAAACCAGGAGCCCCCAGGTCTTCTGAGCCTGGAGCAGCGCTTGGCGGTAGTGGCGGCGGCCGTGGATCTGGGGGTGCGCTCCCTGCGGCTCACCGGAGGGGAACCGCTGCTGCATCCCCAGCTGGAGGAATTGGTGGCTGGCCTGCAGCCTCTGAGGGACCGCGGCCTCGCCGACATCGCGCTCACCACCAATGGCAGCCTGCTCAGCGCCGAGCGCGCCCTGGCGTTGCGGGCGGCAGGGCTGGATCGGATCACGGTCAGTCTCGATGGCACCACGGCTGCCAGCGTGGCGCGGATGGCGGGGCTGGCTCCAGGTGCCCGCTCAGAAGCCGCCTTGGAGCAGGTGCTGGCGGCCCTTGGCCATGGGGTGGCCGCAGGCTTTGATCCGGCCGCGGGGGCGCTCAAGCTCAATGCGGTGATCCTGCGGGGCCGCAACGAGGATCAGATCCTGCCCTTGGCCCAGCTGGCCCGCGAAAGGGGGATCGAGCTGCGTTTGATCGAGGCGATGGATGTGGGCACCCGCAATGGCTGGCGGCCGGAGGATGTGGTGCCCGCCAGTGCCATGGTGCAGGCCATCGGCAACCGATGGCCGCTCGAGCCCCAGGGACGCGCCGCGGGAGCCACCGCGATGCGCTGGCGCTATGCCGATGGCGGTGGAACCATCGCCATCGTGGCCTCGATTAGCTCCCCTTTTTGCGGCGACTGCAACCGGCTGCGGATCACGGCGGAGGGGCTCGCCTACACCTGTCTGTTTGCCCAGCAGGGCACCGATTTACGGCCCTGGCTGCAGGCGCCGGAGGATGGCCCGGCGTTGCGGGAAGCCATCGCAGAACTCTGGCGTGGCCGCCGCGATCGCTACAGCGAGGAGCGCCAAGGACCCTCGCCGGCGGCGAAGGAGATGGCCTATCTCGGGGGTTAGTTCTTGGTGGTGGTCCAGGCAACCAACAGAAGCCAGCCCCGCGACGGGCGGTTGCCTTTGGTTGCCAGCCAGTTGCCTTTTGAGCCGGTCTCCCTAACTTGCGCGTGTGCCCGTTTTGGGGTGCTTGTCTGTTTTCCCGTTCCTATTCGCATCCCTTGCCATGCGTCAAACCCTTGCTGTTGCCTTGAGTGGGCTGGCCCTGATCAGCCTGGTGGCATGCAATGCCAACAAGCCCGCCGCCAATTCCGGCAAAGCCAATCCGGCGGCCGCTGCCAAACCCGCCGCCAAGGATGCGATGGGTGGCATGGGGCAGATGGGTTCGATGAAGCCCTGATCAAGGTCTGGCGTGATGGCTCCCCACGGTCTTTGTTAGTGGGATAGGCCTGCCAGTTTCAGGCTGGCCACCACCAGAACGGTGGCCAGCAATCCCCGAATCCATCGTGGGGGTAGCCATTGGCTGCCAGCCATGGCGCCGATGCCCCCACACCCCAGCACCACCACGGCCATCGGCCAGATTTGGTTGGCAGCTGGAATCTCACTCCAGCCCCGGCTCAGGCCAAAGCCGATTAAGCCGCTGAGCGAATTCACCAGGATGAAGGCGGCGGAGACAGCGGCGGCTTGGCGGATCGGTAGCCAACGGCGCATCACCATCCAAGGGGTGAGGAAAATGCCTCCGCCTGTGCCTGTGAGCCCCGCCAGCAAGCCCAGGCCTGCTCCCACCCCCGCGATCGCTGGAGCTGCCGGCGGGCTGGTGGTGATGGGCGGAATGCTTGCTTTGCTGCCGGTGGCGATCAGCCGCCAGGCTGAAAACAGCAGGACTACAGCCAGCAGTTGCTTCAGGGGAGACAAGGGCAAGGCTATGGCTCCCCCGAGGAGTGCTGCCGGGACGGCGGCCAGGGCCAAGGGACCAAACACTTGCCCGTTGAAATGGCCGGCCCGGGCATACACCACGGTGCCCAGGCCTGCCACCACCAGATTCAGCTCGAGGGCAAGGGGCCGAATTTGCTCCGCACCCAAGCCCGCCAATGTGAACACGGCGATGTAACCCGAGGCGCCGCCATGGCCAACGCAGGCATAGAGCAAGGCCACAGCCCCCAAGGCCACCAGGATGGCGCCATCGCTGTGCATGCGATACCTCTACACCATCGGGTAGTGCCGCAGCATGCGGGTGAGCCCGAGCCAGGCGAAGAGAAAGGCAATCGCCAAAACAATCAGATGCAATATGAAGGCCGCATGCACCAGCGGCATCGCAAACAGAGTGGCGGTTTTTGGGATCCAGACAAAGGCGGCAGCCAGCAGGCTTAGCAGGCTTGATAGAAACAAATCCATGCCCGCTAATTTCATATCAAGTCGCTCTTGTTCACTGGTGATTGGTGCTGTGATCCGGGCCCAGCTATAGGCAAAGCTGGCAATGCTCAGGAGCACCAAAAAGCTGCTCACTGGCAGCGCTTCGCGGTTCGCCAGGTGCTCCTGCACCTGCAAGATAATCAACAACAGTCCGACCAGGGCTATGGCCGTGGGGCAAAGCCGCTTGACCCACAGACGTAAAGACATTGAGGCGACCATGTTTCGCTTCTTTGAGTTTGACAACGGTGTGGTCTGTTGTCGAGCTTCTTCCTAGGGTTGATGAATCAGGAACCCCTTGCTGAGGTCCAGGAACCCATGGCGAATCCCCTGTTTCTCGATGCGGTCATGCGTCGGCGTCAATTCATCACCGCCTTGGGATTGGGGGTGGCGGCAGCGCCCAGCTTCAACTTGCTCTCGGCTTGTAGTTCGTTTGGTACCCGTAAGCCCGTGATCTCCCTGGGCGGGCCGCGCAAACGCTTGAGTGCCGATGCGTTTGAGGCGGCTCCCGATGGCGTGAAGCGCGGGGTGTTTGGCTACGGCGGCCAATTGATCGGCCCCACCATCCGGGTGAAGGAGGGAGAGCGCCTCAACCTCACGGTGGAAAACAACCTGAAGGTGCCCACGATCATCCATTGGCATGGCATGCATCAGCCAGGTACCTGGAAGATGGATGGGGTGGAGGGCGTCTCCGGCCCGGCGATCCCCGCCGGCGAGTCGTTCACCTACGACTTCACGGCAACCCCCGGTGGCACCCACTGGTACCACTCCCATGCGGGCGTGCAGTACAGCGACGGCCTGTTTGGCCCCCTGATCGTGGAGGAGGCCAAGCCCATCGCCCGTTACGACCGTGAGCACATCCTGCTCATGAACGATTGGGACCACGAGTGGGCCGATCAAATCTGGAAACGGCTTAGCACCGAGGGCATGGGTGCGATGGGCGGTGGCGGCATGGGCGGTGGTGCCATGGGTGGAGGTGCCATGGGAGCTGGCGGCATGGGCGCTGGTGCGATGGTTGGAGCCATGGGTGGAGGCATGGGTGGAGCCACTGCCGAACAACCCAAGCCCCATTTCACCAAGGGCCTCGATCAACTGCTGGAAACCCAGTGGGGTTCCCCCGCCCTGG
>CAYFKI010000051.1:6069-7979 GCA_964343525.1 uncultured Cyanobium sp. | reverse complement strand
TCGGCGATCAAGTTTTTCCAGGAGGTGGCGAAGCGCTTATCGGATTGGGATTTGGCGCCACTTTCCACCAGGGTTTCGACCACACCCGAAGCGGACACCTTTTTGCGGCGTCGATTGAAGATTTCTTTTTGAAGCTGGGCAATCAAGGCCAAGGCCTTATCGCTGAGTTGGACGGTGAGCTGAGCCATGGGAATCGGCAATCTCTTTCTCATCAGTAGCACTAACGACGCACCATGCCAACGTGACGGCGCCAAATGGATGGCGACGACGCCAAAACACCCGCGTCATCAAGGCGGTGCTGGCGATGCCGAAGTCGGCTCAGAAGCCTTGCAGCGCAAGCGTTCGACAAGCGCCGCCAACGCCTCCCAATCGGTGGCATCAGCTAACGATCCCCCCAGGGCCACCGCATTCACACCGGCCTGCAACCAGGGCTGCACATCGGCCACCGCCAAGCCTCCAGCGGCAATGCAGAAGGGCAAACGGCCAAGCGGAGCCGCCAGGCGGCGCCAGTAGTCGATCCCCAGGCTGCGCGCAGGGAACAACTTCACCAGCTCACAGCCCCAGGCCCTGGCCTGGTGCACCTCAGAAGGGCTCATCACCCCAGGCACCAAGACAACACCCAGATCCCTGGCGCGCTGCACCAAGGCTTCATCCAGCACGGGCGACACCACATAGCCCAACCCCGCGGCAACGGCCGCCTCCACCCCGGCCAGCGAACAGACCGATGCCGCCCCAAGTTGGCAGTTGGGGACCAGGGCGCGCAGGGCCTGGCATTGGGCCACCCAGGCTGGATGGTCGCTCCAGGCCAGCTCCACATGGCGCACCCCCAGGGCTTGCAAGCGCTCGAGCTGGGGCAGCAGATCCAACGGCTCCAAAGCACGAAGCACCACCAGCAGGGGCTGGTGGTGCAACGAGGCGATCAACGCACGCTGTGGCGTGGGGGACTCAGACGTACTCGGCCACCCGCACGTCACGGCGAATCAGCAACTCCTGCAGATCCTCGGCATCCACCGTTTCTTTCTCCACCAGCATGTCGGCGAGCTCATCGAGCACGGCACGGTTGTTTTTGAGCACCTCGGTGGCCCGCTTGTAGGCCTCAGCCACCAACTGCGACACCTCTTCGTCGATGGCAGCCGCGGTGTCTTCAGAGAAATCGCGCTCGGCCGCGATGTCGCGTCCCAGGAACATGCCGCCCTGACTGCGGCCCAGGGCCACAGGGCCCAGACGATCACTCATGCCAAAGCGGGTCACCATTTGGCGCGCCACCCGGGCCACTTGTTGGAGGTCGTTGGAGGCACCGGTGGTGACTTCGTCTTCGCCGTAGACAATCTCCTCGGCGACGCGGCCGCCGAGTGCCACCGCCATCTGGTTTTGGAGGTAGGAACGGGAATACAGCCCCGATTCCATGCGCTCTTCGGAGGGGGTGAAGAAGGTGAGACCGCCAGCCTGACCCCGGGGAATGATGCTGATTTTCTGCACGGGGTCGTAGTCGGGCATCAGGGCTCCCACCAGGGCATGGCCGCCCTCGTGGTACGCCACCAAGCGCTTGCGTTTTTCGCTCATCACCCGATCTTTCTTCTCAGGACCCGCCATCACCCGCTCAATGGCGTCATTCACCTCATCCATCGCCACTTCACTCAGCTGACGACGGGCCGCCAGGATCGCGGCTTCATTGAGCAGGTTCGCCAAATCCGCCCCGGTGTAGCCGGGGGTGCGGCGGGCGATCTTGTCGAGGTCGACGTCTTTGGCCAGGGTTTTGCCGCGGGCGTGCACCTCAAGGATCTGGAGACGACCGCTGTAATCAGGGCGATCCACCACCACCTGGCGGTCAAAACGGCCGGGGCGCATCAACGCCTGATCGAGCACATCCGGGCGGTTGGTGGCCGCCACGATGATGATGCCGGTGTTGC
>CAYFKI010000051.1:0-6059 GCA_964343525.1 uncultured Cyanobium sp. | reverse complement strand
ATCCATCTCCGTCAGGAGCTGGTTGAGGGTTTGCTCGCGCTCATCGTTGCCGCCACCGAGGCCAGCGCCGCGCTGACGACCTACGGCATCGATTTCGTCGATGAACACGATGCAAGGCGCGCTTTTTTTGGCCTGCTCAAACAGATCGCGCACGCGGCTGGCACCCACGCCCACAAACATTTCCACGAACTCCGAACCGGAGATCGAGAAGAACGGCACGCCTGCCTCGCCGGCGACGGCCTTGGCGAGCAGGGTTTTACCGGTACCCGGAGGACCCACCAGCAACACGCCTTTGGGGATCTTGGCGCCGACGGCGGTGAAGCGATCGGGATTTTTGAGGAAGTCGACGACTTCGGTGAGTTCGAGCTTGGCGCCCTCGATACCGGCCACATCCCCAAAGGTCACCTGGGTTTGGGGCTCCATCTGCAGACGCGCCTTGCTTTTGCCAAAGCTCATGGCGGGGTTGCCACCGCCGCCCTGGGCCCGGCGCAGCAGGAAGAACAAGCCACCCAACAGCAACAGCGGGAAGATCAAGCTGCCGATCGCCTGTTGCCAGGCCGCAGGCTCCCGACTGGGCTGCACCGCGATGTCGACGTTGTGGTCGGTGAGCAGCTTGAGCAGATCCTTATCGGGGGCGAGGTTCACCGCTGCGCGGCGACCATCGTTTTCCACCACTTGCGCCGTGCCGCGGTCGGGTGAGATCAACACCCGCGACACCTCATTGCCCTGCACCGCTTCCACGAAGTCGCTGTAGCGCATGGTGCGCGGCGCGTTGGCGGGATCCGGACGATCGAGGAAGGCCGTGCCCACGGCGATCATCACGATCACCAGGAGCACATAGAGCCCGGTATTGCGCCAGCGCTTTTTCACGGCCCGTGAGAATTAGGTAAAGGAATGTTAACCGGGGACCTGGGACCCCGTTGACGTCACTGCAAGACAGGCCCTCAGGCCGCTGCGCGCAGCACCTCAACCACACTACGGAAGGCAAACCACTCGGGGATGTCCTCGCCGCCGCGCAGCATTTGGCGGAATTGGGTGCCGCTGAGCTTCTTCACGTGCAGGCCGCGGGCCTCGGCGTGCTCGGCGGTCACGTAGCCCTCCTCCTCGGTGTACACGAGGTTGAGCGAGGGCACGGTTTCCATGCCGAGCTCAGGGGCGTTCTCGCGGGCGAAATCCTGCGCCTGGTAGGGGCCGTAGAAGTCGTCGCCGCTGATCGACGACTTGCAGCCCGCCATGTCGCGGCCAATGATGAAGTGGGTGCAGCCGTAGTTCTTGCGGATGATCATGTGCTGCAGGGCCTCGCGCGGGCCGGCCATGTGCATCGAGTAGGGCAGGTAGGCCCAGCGGATGCGGGGGTTGTTCACCTCGGCGGCCAGGCGCTCATAGGTCTGGAAGCGCACCTCACCGGCGATGTCGTCGTCCTGGGTGGGACCGCAGGTGGGATGCACCAGCACGACGCCACCAGCACTGACGTTGGTGGCATCCAAGGCGCGGGTGAACAGCTCGTAATGGGCGCGGTGAATGGGGTTACGGCACTGGAAAGCGACCACGTCCTGGCCCTCCGGCAGGGTGGCGCGCACCTCGGCAGGGGTTTTGCAGGGGAACACCCGCTCGGGGAGGGCCAAGCCCTGCACCTTGCCGCCGAGGTAGTAGCGACCCCGCTCGGTGGCAATCATTTTCACGGCCGGGTGCTCGATCGAGGTGGTGCCGTAGCAGCCCTTGGCCTCACGCGCCTTGTCGGGCTCCCACTTGCTCTCCACCGTGAACACGGCCAGGTCGACACCGCGATAGGTGAGCAGCAGGCGATCGCCGATCACGATCGAGGGGTCGCTGGTGTCAAACACGATCGGCAGACCAAACAGCAGGCCGCTGCTGGTGCGATGGCTGGCCACAACCGCGTCGTAATCCTGCTGGTGCATGAAGCCCCTGAGGGGCGAAAAGCCGCCCACCACCAGCAGTTCCACGTCGCAGGCGTTGCGATCACTGCACTCCACCGCTTTGGTGGCGCTCGCCTTCACCGCCTCCCGCTCGGCGGCCGGCACCATCAAATCCACCAACGAACCACCGTGGGGGGCAATCAGGCCAGTGGCGAGGGCAGACATCCGCGGGCATCCAAAAGGGACGGCCATCCTCCCAGACGGGCTTCACGCCATCAAAAAAGGCCCCAGATGGGGCCTTGGAATGGATCGATGGGATCTGGGGTTGATCTCTAGGAGTTACTCCAGAGGAACCCGGCCATTCAGATCAGGCTTTCTCGAGGCGACCGTAGAGCTGGCCGATGATTTTGACGTCGACCACGTTCTTGGTGCCCATGTCGGAGTCGGAGGGCTGGATCGCGGTGAACACACCGGCAAATTCACCGGTGCTGCTGTCGACCTTGGTGATCGAGAGGTTCATCGTGCCGGTGCCATCCACGTAGCGCTTCACGGTCTCCCCGGCGAAGTCGTCACCGGCGGGCACCAGACCCACCGCACTGCTGTAACCGGTGGTCAGACCACGACCCTTGGGATCGAGGAAGTTGCTGGTGCGGTAGCTGGGGGCGCGGAAGTTGCCGTCGAAGTCGGTGCTGGTGGAGAGGGAAGAACCATCGGCATTGGCCACCAGCTCCTTGCTGGAGAAGGTGAAGGGCACTTCCTCACCGCCGGGCAGCAGCACGGTGATCGGCTGGAAGTCGATGCCACCGAGCTCCTTGAACGACAGGCCATTGGGACCCACATTCAGATCGCCGTACACCTGATCCAGGCTGGAGGTGAAGCGGGTGAGGATCTTGCCGGCCACGAACTGGGCTTCTTGGCGCTTGTTGGCGGGCTCGCCTTTCACATACACCTCAGAGGGGTGCAGGCAGATCTCACGCAGCTGGTATTTGGTGCCGGCATCGAGGGAAATCGAGCCGCGGGCGGAATCGGGAAGGGTCGGACAGTCGTTGGCCAGACCGGTGTTGTGGATGTCGTCGTAGGTGAGGTTGGCGCGATCCACGGCCTTGGCACCACCGCTGCAGGCGGTCACCAGGGTCAGGCACAGCGCCAGCACGAGGGCCAGCAGAGGACGAAAACGCATGGGAGAACGCCGCAGAGACGGTGGATGAGAACTGGGCTTCGGCGGATCCTACCGGTGCAAAACCCTGATTCCCCGTACGATGTCGCGGCTCTCAACAACCTGTATGCAGAGGCCTTCGAAAGCGCCGCTGCAACCCACCCCTTCAAGACGCGCGCCGCGAGAGATGAGCCTTACTTCCGACCAACAAGCCAGCCTGAGCCTCCAACTGCAGCAATTGCAGGCCCTCGGCGATGCCGTCCAGGACGACCCCGACGCCCTGCTCGAACTGCTGCGTCAACTCGAGCAGCTGCACCGCACGATCCAAGACGGCCCCTTCCGCGCCAGCCTGCCCTCGGATCGCAACCAGCTCTTTGAACTGCTGCAAACGATGGAGCGCAGCGGTGGCTGGCCCTACATCCCGCGGCTGCAGCTGCGCACGTTTATGGATCTGCTGCAGCGGGATTCCGATCCCGACAACCATCCCCTGGCGGCCTGATGGCCGTGAGCAACTGATGGGCAATGGCCAGCTTGGACGCCGATTTCAAGCAGGTTTCCGAACCGCCCGGGCCTAGTAGCCAACCCTGGTTCGTAGGGCTTGCAAAGCCCGCCTGGGGCTGATCAATCGGATTGGCGAAGAGCCAATCGCAGCCCTTCCGCGCCAATTTCTGGCGGGCCTCTGCCAACCCATCGCCTGATTGGGCCGCAAATCCCAGGATGCACTGGCCCGCCGGGCGCTGGGCCACCAGGCCAGCCAGCAGGTCGGGCACCTCCTGCCAACCATCCGCCAAGGCCACGGCTAAGTCGGCCTTGGTGAGCTTGGAAGGCCAGGGATTGGCCCGGCGGTGATCTGCCACTGCGGCAGCCATGGCCAGCACATCGGCCTGGGGCTGGGCAGCCGCCAGGGCTTCTCCCATCTCGGCCGCGGTCTGCACCGGGGTGCAGGCCAACCCTTCCAGCAACGCTGGATGGAGTTGCAAAGGTCCATGCACCAACTGCACGGACGCCCCCCGCAGACGGGCCGCTTGGGCCAACAGCACCCCCATCAAACCGGTGCTGCCATTGCTGAGAAAGCGGGCCGGATCGAGGGCTTCACGGGTGGGGCCCGCACTCACCAGCAGGCTCAAACCCTGCCAATCGCGCTGCCAGCCCCAGAGGGCCATCGATTGCAGGGCCAGAAGCAGCAGCTCCGGCTCCACCATCCGGCCAGAACCCTGGCGATCACAGGCCAACAGGCCAGGCGCCGGGGCCAGGGGCAGCACGCGCGGAAAGCTCTGCAGCTGTTGCCAGTTGCGCTGAACGGGCCCGGCCTCCCACATCGAGGTATTCATCGCCGCCGCCGCCAGCACCGGCGCCTCGGTGGCCAGCAGGGTGCTCGCCAGCAGGGTGTCGGCCAGACCATGCACCCAGCGCCCCAGGCTGGTGGCACTGAGGGGAGCCAGCAGCACCAGCTCGGCCCATTCGGCCAGCTCCACATGCAAGGGCCTTGGGGCCTGATGGCTCCATTGATCGGCGTCGAGATAGCAGCGGTGCCGGCTGAGTGACGCCAGGGCCACCGGGCTCACCAGGGCCGCCGCACTGGCGGTGAGCACACAGCGCACCTCCGCTCCCTGCTGCACCAGGGCACTGACAACCAGCGGCATCTTGACGGCCGCGATGCTGCCGCTGATTCCCACCAGGATGCGGCGGCCGGCCAGATCAGGGGCCAGATCCTGTAGGGAATCAGTCCTCATCAAAGGGTTCCTGATCCACCAGATGCACGTAAGGCCTGGCCAGCTCGGGCCGGTGGATCGCCAGGGCACGCATCAGGTGCCAATCCGCCAAGCCATCAAAGGCGCTGGGGTAGTCGTCCTCTTCCAGGCGCTGGGCCAACGCCGCCGTGGAGGCTTCGTCGAAGGCGGCGATCCGTTCTGGCGTGATCGACTCAGACATGGAGACGCGAGGCGAGGACAACCTGGCAAGCAGGCTTTTGAGATAATGGCCCAGCCCACGGTCTCTGGCCCGCCCGGGCAACGTCTGGGGAATTAGCTCAGCTGGTAGAGCGCTGCGATCGCACCGCAGAGGTCAGGGGTTCGAGTCCCCTATTCTCCATTTTGCTTGTTCTCTCCTTTGAGCCGGTTCTCTGCTTTGAGATGGCGCTTCAACCCTTCGGCAGCAACTGCTCGGGGCTGAGATCGGGCCGGCGAAGCAGGGCAAAGGCGGTGCCGGCATTGCCGCGGCAAAGGCGCAGCTCCTGATCGAGGTAGGTGATATCGAGCCAGGCCGGGAAGCTCTGTCCCACGGCGGCCAGCAGCTCAAGCCGATAGGGGCCCAGGCGGGGCCCAATCCAACCACCACGCTCAAAGCGCACGTTTACCCGTTGGGGGCCAGCCTGCTCCAGGCGTGCCACCACGCTGATGGCGGCCACCTGACCCAAGGGGCCTTTGAGGCGCAGCAGGTTCATGCCGCGGTTAGCCGCCGGATCCAGCACCTGGAGGTTCTCCAGCACAGGCCCCTGCTTCAACCAGGGCTGGCTCGAACTGCTCCAGCACAACTCCCAAACACCGCGGAGCTGGCTGGCATCGGTGGTGAGATCGGCCGGCTGGGCCTGCTCGAGCTGCTCCACCAAGGGCTGGATCCTGGGCGAGCGGGGCGCCGTGCGCAGCAGGGCGATCAGCTCCTCGCGGCCTGGGGATGACGAAGCCATGGCCATGGCTGGCGTTGGGGCGGGGCAACGGGGCCAGTTTGGCGGGCTGGGCATTTCCGTTGGCATGGTCTACAACCAGCTCACCGTCAATGTGCCGATCCAAGGAGGGCCTGCTTTCCGCGCTGGTTTGATGCCGGGGGATCGGATCCTGAAGATCGACGGGCAAGGCACACAAAAACTTACTTTGGCCGAGGCTATCCGGAAACTGCGGGGCCGCCCGGGTGCACCGGTCACTCTCTCCTTATATCGTCCTTCCGAACAGCGTGCGCTCGAGATCCCGCTGGTACGGGAAATGATCCAAGTCCCAACTCTGACGGACGTTGGTTTGTTGCCCTTCAAC
>CAYFKI010000050.1:0-7991 GCA_964343525.1 uncultured Cyanobium sp. | reverse complement strand
CGGAGCGGCTGTTGGCGGTGGTGGGGGAGCTCTCCCTGGCCTCCGGTGCCCCCGGACTGGTGGGGGGCCAGGTGGTGGATCTGGAGTGCGAGGGCAAGGATGTGGACCTGGAGACGCTCGAGTACATCCACCTGCACAAAACCGGCGCCCTGCTGCGGGCCTGTGTGATCACCGGCGCCCAGATCGCCGGCGCTTCTGAGGCCATGCTGGCGGCCCTTGGTACCTATGCCCGCGGCATCGGCCTGGCCTTTCAGATCATCGACGACATCCTCGATGTCACCGCCAGCAGCGAGGTGCTGGGCAAGACGGCCGGCAAAGATCTCACGGCCGACAAAACCACCTATCCCAAATTGCTGGGCCTGGAGGAATCACGGCAGCGGGCCGATGCCCTGGTGGCGGAGGCCAAGGCGGCCCTGGAGCCCTGGCGAGCCCAGGCGGCCCCGCTGTTGGCCCTGGCCGACTACATCACCAGCCGGGATCGATGACCAGCTTGTTCGACAACGGCGTGTTGTGGTGGGGGCTGGCCGCCTGTGGAACGGCCCAGCTCTCGAAGCTGGTGATTGAGCTGCTGGTGCACCGCCGCTGGCGACCGGAAGTGTTAGTGGAAACGGGCGGCATGCCGTCCAGCCACTCCGCCTTGCTCACCGGAACGGCCGCTGGCCTGGGCTGGCAGCTGGGCTGGAACGATCCCCTGTTTGCCCTGGCCGCCACCATGTGTTTTGTGGTGCTCTACGACGCCAGTGGCGTCCGCCGAGCGGCGGGGCTGACCGCCGCCCGGGTGAATGGGTTAGCCCCCGATCCCGAGCTCAAACCCCTCAAGGAGAACCTGGGCCACACCAGGCTTGAGGTGTTGGTAGGCAGTGTGATCGGCCCGCTGGTGGCCTTGCCCGGCCTGGTGTTGGTGGGTTCGCCCGTGCAACTGGTCCAGTCCCTCCTGCCGGCCCTCAACGCGGGCGCGTGAGAGTCCCCTGGGCGGCGGGCGGTGAACCCCGCCTCACCGCCGACCAGCAAGCTGCGGCCACCGCCTTCACGGCCTGGCTGGCCAGTCCCGCCGATGGTGCTCCCTTCGTGCTCAACGGCTACGCCGGCACGGGTAAAACCTTCCTGTCGATGGAGTTTCTCGCCCAGGCCGATGCGGCTGGGCTGTGTTGGACGGTGGTGGCTCCCACCCACAAAGCCGTGGGCGTGTTGCGCAGCCACCTGGCTATGGCGGGCCTTCAGGCCACCTGGTTCCCCTCCACGATTCACCGTCTACTGCGCCTCAAGCTCAAGCGCCAGGGGGATCTGGAGCGCTGCGAGGAAACGGAGCAAACCGCGGCGGCGCTGGAGCACTTGGGCCTGGTGTTGATCGATGAGGCCTCGATGGTCGACAGCAACCTGCTGGAGATCGCCCTGCGCTGCGCCCACCCGTTTCGCACCCGGTTGGTGTTTGTGGGGGATCCGGCCCAGTTGCCCCCCGTGGGCGAACCCCAGAGCCCGGTCTTCGCCATGGGCCGTGCCGTGCAGGTGCAGCTCAGCGAGGTGGTGCGCCACCAGGGCCCGGTGTTGCGGCTGGCCAGTGGCTTGCGGAGCGGCCACCTGCCCTGCGCCAAGCCCCCGGTGCTGCCGCCGATTCGAAGCGCCGCTGGCCAGGTGGCCCTGCTCGATCGCAGCGCGTGGTTGCTGGCCGCCCAGGACGCTCTGCGCCGCAGCGCCGAAACCGACAACCCTGATTTGGCAAGGATTCTCTGCTACACCAACCGCTCCCTGGAGCAGCTGGTGCCAATGGCCCGGCGGGCTCTGCATGGGGAGATGGCCGACCAGCTGCCGGTGCTCCCTGGCGAAGTGCTGATGACCCGCTCGGCCGTGATGGCACCGGCCTGCCGGGAAGGGGAGGATGGCGGCGAGGAACCCGACATGGTGCTCGGCTCTAACCGGGAGTTGGTGGTGCGCGATGTGGCGCCGGAGCGCTGTGATCTGGCCGACTTCGGCTTGGCGGCCCTGCCGGGCATCGGCGTGCCGGTGATTGACACCCTCACGGCTTCGGTGGAAGCGGGCGAGAGCCAGCTGCATCTGCGGCTGTTGCCGCCGCTCGGTTCCGAGGCCCGCAAGGCCCTTGAGGCGGTGCTGGCCCGGTTGCGGCAACAGGCCAAAGAGGCGGGCAAGCAGGAGGGTAAGGCGATCTGGCGGCGCTTTTTTCTGGTGCGCGATGCCTTTGCTTCCCTGGGCCCTGCGGCGGTGCTCACCGTGCATCGCAGCCAGGGCAGCACCTTCAGCGAGGTGTTTGTGGATGGCGATGTGTTTTGGCCGCCCGATCCGGTGTTGCGCCGCCAGTTGGTGTACGTGGCCGTCAGTCGGGCGAGCCAGGCGGTGTCGCTGGTGGCGGATGGCCGCGGCGGCGATGACCTGGCTGCCGAGCGGCAGCGTTGGCGTGATTGGCTGCAGGACGGCGCCTAGACGCCCATCGGCGCCGGAACCTGCAGACCCTGGATGCCCTGCCAGCCCAGGTACACCGCCAGGGCCACGCTCACCAGACCCACCAGCACATCGCCCTGGTCAAACAGCCATTGCTTGCCCCGCTGCAGCAGGGGCAGGGCCCGATCCTTGCCGGCCAGCACCACGGCGAGCAGGGGAGCCAGCAGCAGGGCGCCGCTCACCAGGCTGAATACCACCGTGGCCAGGATTTCCTGGCCCCGATTCAGGTCAGCCGAGAGCAAATTGCCAGCGGACTTGGCGAATAAAAACAGATCATCCGGGCTGGCCACCTCCAGCAGGCCGCTGAGCCCCACCAGCAGCGGCAGGGGCATGGCGCAAAACTGATCGAGCTTGCTGGTCCAGCCGGGCGGGCCGCTTTCCTCTTTGCTGCTGAGCAATTCCTTCAGCCCCAGGCCCAACAGGGCTCCCGCGGCCAGGAGGTCCAGCCCCGTGCGGTGGCTCGTGCCCTTGTCCATCGAGAGCAGCAGCCCGTGGCCCACCGTGAGCAGCAGGGTGATGGCCAGGGCGGCCGTGACCAGCCAGCCCAGCACAAACCAGCTGCCGCGCTTGAGTGGATTCGGGCCGAGCAACAGCAGCAACAGCAGCCCGATGTGCAGGGGCGAAAAGCCAATCGCCAGGCCGAAGGCGGAGAGCTCTGCCAGCAACGATCCGAGTCCGGTGACGCTGGTTTGGGGATCGACCATCAGGGAGTGCTGCGTTCGGCAGATACGACGGGGGCATTCCAGCGCAGGATGACCGGCTGTTGCCGTTCGTGGCCGAGCACGCTCACCGTGCCAGTGCCCAGGCTGAGCAGCGCCCCGCCGCCCACGCCAAGCCCAAGCCAGGTTCCGGCCAGGCTGCGCAGGATGTGGCCATGGGCAAACAGGGCCACCTTGATGGGGCCACCAGAGCTGGGCCCTGTTGCGAGGGTTTCGGCCAGGGCGATCACCCGATCACAGCGCTGCTGCACCGCGGCCGCGTTTTCCCCGTCCGGGCAGCCGTGGCTGAAGACGGTCCAGTCGGGAATGGTGCGGCGAATGTCGGCGGTGGTGATGCCTTCGTAGCAGCCGTAATCCCACTCCTGCAGATCGGCGCAGGTCTGGGCCTGGGCTGCCAGGCCTGCCAGCTCACAGGTGCGTTGGGCCCGCAGGCGGGGGCTGACCAACACCGCCCCAAAGGGCTGCTGGGCCAGCACCGGCGCCAGGTTGCGGGCTTCCTCTTCGCCCTCGGGCAACAGCGGTAGGTCGGTGCTGCCGGTGTGTCGGCCCTGCAGGGCCCATTCGGTGGCGCCGTGGCGCAGCAACCAAAGTTCCACCACGGCCTAGTGACGCACTTCGAACCAATCGGAGCCCGTCGGTGCAATCTGGGAGACCGCAACGCTGCTGACGGTGGCGCTGGATGGTCCCATTTCGCACCACAGCCGCAGTTCGGTGAGCTCCTGGGTGGGTCCTTCTGCTTGCACTTCCACCGAGCCATCCGGGCAGTTGCGCACCCAGCCGCCCAACCCCAGATCGTTGGCCCGCCCGCAGCAACTGGCCCGATAGCCCACGCCTTGCACGTGGCCGCGCACGATCAGCCGCCAGCGCTCCTGGATCACCGTGGGCCGGCTGTCGTGGGGTTTGACAAAGCGGCGTTCGGTGGCAGCGGCGCGACGCGAGCGGAGGCGGCGGCTAGCCGCCAAGGAATCGCCGGGCACCCAGCCCAGTGGAGATGCAGCCAGCTGGCGTGCACGTTTGGCGCTGTCCATCCTTCGCTCCGTCGAGGACATCCCCACCCTTCAAGCTGCCACAGCCCGGGCCCCTTGGCTACCGATTGCAGTTGCCAGCGGTGGAATTCATGGCCCACCAGCCGTTCGCCCCGGCGCACCAGCAGCCCATCGCCGCTGGCGGTGGCCTCCCGGTAGCCCAGGCTGAGCTCGCCGCGCTGGGCGTGGAAGGGCAGCACTCCCGCCATCCGGTGCACCCTTCCTTGGCTGTCGCTGAGGCTTTGGCCCAGCAACAGCAGGCCCCCGCATTCCGCCACCACCGGGATGCCCAGCCCTGCAGCGCGCACCAACCCATCGAGGCTGCGCCGGCTGGTGGCCAGCTGGGCGGCATGCAGTTCGGGGTAGCCCCCCGGAAGCAACACCGCCTGGCAGCCCCCCGGCAAGGGCTCATCGGCCAGGGGGCTCCAGGGGATCGGCTCCAAGCCCACGGCCTCTAAAAATTCGCTGGCTTCGGGGTAGTGGAAGTGGAACGCCGCATCCCTGGCGATGGCGATCGGCAGGGATGCGGCAGCCGTGGTTGGCGCGGGTGATTCACCTGGGCTGCCATGGCCCCCAAGACACCAGTGGATTGGATCTTGGCTTTCATCACGCGCGAGCGCAGGGGGAGCCAGCAGCGGCCAGAGTTGTTCGAGGTTGAGGTGCTCTTCTGCCAGGGCGGCCCATGCCCCCTGCCGTTGCTGCAGATCCCCCAGTTCGTCGGGAGGCAGCAGGCCCAGATGGCGCGAGGGCAGCTCCAGCGCCGGGTGGTTGGGCAGCACCCCGAGCAAGGGCATGCCCAGGCTGGCCAGGCTTTCGCTGAGCAGGGCCCGGTGGCGTTCGCTGCCCACCCGATTCAGCACCACCCCGGCGATGGGCACCTGGGGCGGGCCATGGTCGCGGAAGCCCCGGACCAGGGCCGCCAGGGATCCGGCCTGGCGCGATGCCTCCACCACCAGCACCACGGGCAGCCCCAGCAGGGCGGCCACCTCGGCTGAGCTACCGGCACTGCTGGGACCCCTGCCATCAAAGAGTCCCATCACCCCCTCCACCAGGCAGAGCTGGCTCTGACTGCCATGCCAGTGGAAACTGCGCCGTACCCATTCGGCTCCGCACAGCAGGGTGTCGAGGTTGCGGCAGGGTTGCCCGCTCACCCGAGCCAGCAACTGGGGATCGAGGTAGTCGGGCCCCACCTTGAAGGTTTGCAGACGCTGCCCATGGCGTTGGGCCAGGGCGGCCAGGCAGAGGCTGAGCAGGGTTTTGCCGCTACCGCTGCTGGGGGCCGCGATCAGGCAGGGCATGGCAGGGCCAGGAACGGGGGCATGGGCCCCTAACTGGGCAGCAGCTTGGCAGCGATCGGGGCGGCCGCCGCCAGCAGGGGGTTGGTGGAATCGTGGCCACCGGAGAGCAGGCGAGCCATTTCCATCGCTTCACTTTCGTTGGGCAGGGGCACCACCTCCTCGGCGAGCTCCATGCTGGCCATGCCTCCCGATTCCAGGCGCATGCAACCGCCAGATTCGGAGCAGAGGATCACGCACAGGGGGGAGCCGCCGGGGCGCTGGCAGATCAGCCGCAGCCCCACGATGGCCCCGGGGTGAAGTTTGGGAACGCCCACGGGCACTGGCATCAGGCGAAAGCGCACCGTTTGGCCGTCGGTGCGTTCAAATTCGGCCCCGATGCCGTCCCCGGCCCCTTGCCCATCCACCCGGTAGCGATCGATCAGGTGCCATCCCATCCGATCGGCAATCCAGGCCCCCAACAGCAGCCCCTTCACCGGATGGTCGCCCTCCACATCGATGTCGAGTTGCACCACCTGCTCCAGGGCATCGCGCCGGGCCGGCGGGTCAAACACCATTGCTAGCGATTCCCGCCAGCTGCGCAGCCGCAGCCAATTGAGGTCGTTGATGGCCTGGTTGGCTTCGATGCGCTCCACCAGCAGATCGAGGCAGCGGCGGGGCTCACCCAGGGAGCTGTCCACCACCAACCGCCTGGGCACCGTGGCCAGGGCGCTGAGGAGTTCGGGGGCCTCATCCAGGCTGCTGTTCCACCACACCCAGCAGGGCAGATCACCGCTGATCAGGGGCTGCACCAACGCCAGGTTTTGCCGCAGGGCTTCGGTGCCACCGCGCAGCACCACCACATCGCCGCAGGCCGCCCCATCACTGCGTTCTTCGGGCAGGGGGCAGTAGGCCGCCACCAGGGTTTCCAGCGGATGGGCCGGATCGAGGGTGGGCGCCAGGGTGATCAGGCGCCGGGGCATGTGGGCGCTGATCGCACTATCCACAAACTGGCCGCGCAGGTCGATGGCGTGGTGGTGGCCGTTGAGCCGGCCGATCCCCCAAGCCAGCTGGGGGCTCATCGGAGCGGTGCTCAGCGGCAGGCCGCAGGCAGCAACGGCGTTGCGGGCCCCATCCAGCACCTCCTGGCGGAACAGGCCGGTGATCGGGCCATCGATGCGCCCCGAACGCACCAATTGCTGCTCCAGCCAGGCCCCCTGCCACACCACCAGGGTGAAGGTGGCAGCGCTCTGGTTGCTGTCGAGCTCGCTCTGCCAGAGCTGCTCGAGGTGGTTCTGCAGCTCGGCCGGGGGAAGGGCGTGGGGAGCCTGGAGGGTGAGCTGGGCTGACATGGCAGGAAGGTGGAGGCTTGGATGGGGTTGGGGCTAGGGCCGGCGCCAGGTCAGACCGTCATCGGCTAGCAGGCTGTCGGCGGCGGCTGGTCCCCAGGTGCGGGCTTCGTAGGGATGCACCGGCAACTGGTCAGGCGCGTCCTCGATCAGCTCCAGCAGGGGGGTGTACAGCCGCCAAGCGGCCTCCACCTCATCACTGCGGGTGTACAGGGTGGGGTCGCCCAGCATGGCGTCGGCCAGCAGGCGCACATAGCCCTCATCGGAGGGTTCGCCAAAGCTCTGGTCGTAGGAGAAGGCCATGTCCACCGGCCGGCTGCGCATGCCAGAGCCCGGGGCTTTCACCTCAAATTTGAACTCGGCCCCTTCATCGGGCTGGATGCGCAGGATCAATTGGTTGGGGGTGGGCGCACCACCTGCCGCATCAAACAGATGCACCGGAGCTTCGCGGAAGGTGAGCACCACTTCGCTCAAGCGCTTGGGCAGGCGTTTGCCGGTGCGCAGGTAGAAGGGCACCCCCTGCCAGCGCCAGTTGTTGATGAACAGCTTCATCGCGACGTAGGTCTCGGTGGTGCTGTTCGGGTTAACCCCCGGTTCCTGGCGATAGCCGGTGATGGGCCGGCTGCTCGAGCCGCCTGGGCCGTACTGGCCACGCACGCAGCACTTCCAGGGTTCGTCCTCATTGGCCAGGTGGGCGGCCTGCAGCACCTTGGCCTTCTCGTTGCGCATCGACTCCGGATCGAAGTGCCCGGGGGCTTCCATCGTGGTGAGCGCCAGCATCTGGGTGAGGTGGTTCTGCACCATGTCGCGCAGGGCCCCGGAGCTCTCGTAGTACCCCGCCCGCTCTTCCACGCCCACGGTCTCGGCGGCCGTGATCTGCACGCTGGAGATGTAATTGCGGTTCCAGATCGGTTCGAAAATGGTGTTGGCGAAGCGCAGCACCAGGATGTTCTGAACCGTTTCCTTGCCCAGGTAATGGTCGATCCGGAAGATCTGATTTTCCTTGGCTGAGCTCTGCACCACCCGGTTCAGTTCCTGGGCGCTGCCATAGTCCCGGCCGAAGGGTTTTTCGATCACAACCCGGCTGCGGGCCGGATCGCTCAGCAAGCCGGCCGCGGCGAGGGCCCGGCAACCGCTGCCATAGAAAGCCGGGGAGACCGAGAGATAGAA
>CAYFKI010000049.1:1689-7992 GCA_964343525.1 uncultured Cyanobium sp. | reverse complement strand
GCGGCGGGCGTAGGGGGCCAGGTTGGCGAGGGCCAGCACAATCACGACCAACAGCGACAAGGGGAGCGCTGCCTTGGTCGCGAGCCCAGCACCGCTCACCAACAGGGGCAAAAGCAAAATGGATCCGCCGGCCCCCAGCACGGCGAGGAGAAAGCCGATCACGGCGCCGCCCGCCATCAGCAAGCCAATGGTGGCGGGGATCATGGAGTCACCCGGTTCCAGGGCATCAGTGCCAAGAGGCGCGCCATGCCGCAGAAGCCGCTGATGCCGGCAAACACCAGGCCAGCCCCGACGAACCAGCTGAGCAGGATCCAGCCAGGAGCCACCGTGTTGCTGAGGATCAGACCTAACAGCACCAATGAGCCGGCGGCGATCTGCACCTGGCGCATCAGGGGCAGGGGGGCGTTGTTGTGTTTGCGCAGCTCCATTCCCGCCTGCTGCCAGACCGGGATGCCCCCTTCCAGCTGGGCTAGGGACTGGGCGAGACCTTGCTGCCTTAATTGAGCAAGAGCTTTAGAGCTGCGGTTGCCGCTTTGGCACACCAACACCAGGGGCCCCTGGGGCAGCTCGGTCTTGCTGATGCGCCCCAGGGGCACATTCAGGCTGCCGGCGATGTGGCCGGCGGCGTATTCCATTGGTTCGCGCACATCGATCACCGTCACGCGCTGGTCGGCGAGTTGGCAGGCGAGCTCATCGGCTGTGAGGTGCTGGCTGATGGGCTGGCTCATGGGCTTGTTGTTGGCTTGTTGGATGGTGTTCATGGCTGGGGATCGCGATGGGGGGACCGCTGGAGCGGATAGCCCTCATCGGCCCAGCGGGCCAGGCCGCCATGGAGGTTCGCCACCTGCTGCAGGCCGGCCTTGAGCAGCTGTTGGGTGGCCAGGGCCGAGCGGCTGCCGGAATGGCACACCACCACCACGGGCCGATCGGCCGGAATCTCCGCGGCACGCTGTTCCAGTTCGGGTAAGGGGATGGCCAGGCTGCCCGCCACATGGCCATCGGGGCCGGCAAATTCCTCGGCCGAGCGCACATCCAGAAGCGTGAGCTCACGGGTGTGGGCCGCCACCCAGGCCGGCGGAAGCTCCGGCAGACCGGCATAGCTGTGCACAACTGGTGCCCAGCTGGGATGGGCGGTTGCTTCCCGTGGTTGGCCGGAGCGCATGTTGCCGGGAAGCGCTTCGGCGATCTTGTGGGGATGGGGGAGCTTCATGTTGTCCATGTGGCCCACGAAATCCACTTCGTTGGCGCTGCCGCCCAGCCGCGCGTTGAAAGCCTTTTCTTCTGCCACCGAGGTCACCGTGCGGCCGGTGTAGTCGTGCCCGGGGTAGAGCAGGCAGGCATCGGGCAACGTGAAGATCTGCTCGGTGATCGAGCGCCAAAGCGTGTGGGCATTGCCCTGCTGGAAATCGCAACGGCCGCAGCCCCGCACCAGAAGGGCATCGCCGGTGAAGGCCAGGCGTTGGTCGTCGAGCACGAAGGTGAGGCATCCATTGGTGTGGCCGGGGGTGGCGCGCACCTCCAGCTGGCGGCGGCCAAAGCCGATGTGATCCCCATGGACCAGCGGCCTGCTCACGTTGGTGGCGCCAGCTGTGGCCGCCAGGGCAATGGCACAGCCGGTGGCCTCGTGCATGAGCCAGCTTCCAGTCACGTGGTCGGCGTGCGCATGGGTATCGATCGATGCCACCAGTTCGATGCCGAGTTCGCGAATCAAGGAGAGATCGCGTGCGTGTTGTTCGAACACCGCATCGATCAGCACCCCCTGGCCACTGGGCACATCCGCCAGCAGGTAGGTGAAGGTGCCGGTGTTGGCGTCGAACAGTTGCCGAAACAGCAGCGGGCCTCCTCCGGCGGCGGCAGCGAGCAATGGGGCAGCCATGGCGGATCGATCACCTGCAGTTATGAGCATAGCCGCATTATGGGGCAATGCTCAATTTTGGAGTTGCTTGGCGATCGGCATGGGTTTGCGACCCACGGCTTGCACCACGGCGCTCTCGCCTTGGTGGTAGTCGCCTTCGTGGATCAGGCGCCTGGTTTCCTCGAGATGCAGCATCTCCAGGCCCGCAAGTTCCTGGCGTAGGTCGGCCGGTTCAACCAACAGCTCAACGACCGGGGGACCGCCCGTGCCCAGCTCTAGTTGCCTAGGGGTGTAGGCCTCCAAGATCAAGATGCCGCCTGGCCTGAGTGCTGCCACGGCTTGCTGGTGCACAGCGGCCCGCAGCTGGGGTGGCAGATGCATCCAGATCGCCACCACGAGATCAACGCTGTGAGGTTCGCTGTGCCAGTCGGCCAGATCGCAGCAGAGGGTTTCGATCGCCACACCATGAAGCGTTGCGAGGTCGTGGGCTTTCTGCAGGCCAACGCTGCTGATGTCCTGGGCGATCACGCGATGGCCCCCCTTGGCGAGGTGGACAGCATTGCGGCCCTCCCCCTCGGCCAGGCAGAGCGCCCGGCCCGGGACCAGGGCGGCCGCTTGCTCCCTCAGGAAGTCGTTGGGTTCCCTGCCGTAGGCGAAACCTGGCTGCTGGTAGCGCTGGTTCCAGAAGTTGCGCGGCGTGTCCAGGGAAGCGGCGAACGGGTTGGCCATGAGTGTGGCGTTGACGCCATAATGCTGCATGCGTCATACAGCATGGCCATGGTGGAACCCGCTGGTGGGGCCTTGCCGAGTCCCCAGTTACTGGAGGAGCTCAGCGGCTTTTTCCGGCTGCTGAGTGAGCCGGCTCGGCTCCAATTGCTTTGCCAGCTCAAGCACGGCGGCTGCATGGATGTGGCCGGCTTGATCGCAGCCACGGGCTTCAGTCAGTCCCACATCAGCCGCCAATTGGGCCAGCTGCAACGGGCTGGGTTGGTGAACTGCGAGCGCGATGGCGGTCGGCTGCTCTACGCGGTGGCCGACCCGCTGGTGGATGAACTCTGCAATCTGGTGCAGGGTCGCCTGCGTGAGCGTTTGGAACGTCAGTTGCGCGAATTGCAGGCTCTTTAAAAGGGGGCTCTTGGCCCCCTGGTGGCTCAGATCGCTTCGCGCGCCTCGTTTTGAACCTGTCTGGCGGTGTCGCTGAGGTGGTCAAACACCCCGGCCAGCACCTGGCTTACCTCAGCGGGCAGGCTCACCTCGGGCACCGATTTGGCGGCCAAAAGCACCATCGCGCAGGCGTCCACTAGAGCTGACGCCTCCTTGGAGCTGAGGCTGATCAGGTGCTCGTTTTCGAGGTGGGTGACGCGCAACGGTCAGTGATCGCTGAACAAACTGTATTGAGGGATACAAGCGATCGCAAGGCTGCACCTTTTCTCTTCCAAGTTCAGCCTGTTACACCCTGGGCATGCCGCAGCTCGGCCTGGCGGCGGTTCACCAGCCCGGGCATGGGGCCGTTGGGGCCGTGCACCCAGCGCGGCAGTTCTTGGGCCAACACGGTGCTGGCGGCTTCTCCGGCTTTCAACCGCCGCACCAGGGTGCTGCCGCCAAAGGCTGCTGCCCCCACGTTGAAGCAGAAGCTCACCAGGGCATCGCGCTGCTGGGGGCTCAAGCGGGTGGTTGGCAGTGAGTTTTGGCTGGCGCTCGCCGTGAGGCAACGATCCACGGCCGCTTCAAACCGGGTCACATCGCTGCGCAACCAAGAATCGGCCTGCGCCTGGCTGATCACCAGCCCTGGATGCACCTCCGGGCCGGTGTGGCCGTAGCCGATGGTCCAGGGGGCGCCGCCACTGGCGGGATCGGGATAAGCGCTGAGGCGGCAGCCTTCGCAGGTTTGGATCAGGCGATAGCCGGCGGGGGTGAGGGCCATGGGGAGGCAACCAAAAGACCTTTTAGGGTTCCGAGCCGCCAAAGCCAACGGGGCCGGAACCCTAAGGAGCTGTTTGCCAACGCTTCTATGGATTGCCGCCGTTTGGTGGTGTGGATCGCCACGGGGATCCTCGGGTTTCAGGGGCTCACCCTCGGATTGGGATTGTTGCAGTGTTGGGTGTTGTCGTGGCGGGATCTGAATCGCCACTTGCCGATGCAACCGGTGTTGCGCCTCTGTGATCCCAGCCAACAACGCATCGATGATGCCGTCACCCAGGGCATCGGCCTGCTGGCGGGCCTGGCTTTGGGGACTGCGGTGGCCTCGGAGCGGCCCCGATTGCGGGTCGATCGCTCTGTCGAACGGGATCAATAGGAAGGTTTTCCGTTATTGCCAGCCACCCCACTTGCGTCGCCGCCGATGGCATCCATCCTGGTGGCGATTGCTTGTGGGGTGTGATTCCTCCCATCCATTCCGACATACGCCGGCGCGTTCCTGAGCAGATTGCGTTGTTGGAGCCCTGCCTTGAGGGCATCACCGTGATGGCCTGCACCGGCTCCTCCGATTTGCTGGGCCTGGCGGTGTTGGTGTATCGGCGCATTGAGTGGTGGGCGAATTCGATCGCAGGTCTGCTGGCCCTTCCCTTTCCAGAGGAGGGGCCCGTGCTGCTGGGCTGCACTGATGATTTGCCTGATGGCTCCGTGCTCACCCTGGTGCAGCGCTTGCGGCAGCGTCTGGGCCGCCGGCCGCTGCAGGTGATTGCCGTGCTCGATGCCCGCACCGATGGCCTGCGGCTAAGGGCCTTGCAACAAGAAGGCGTGCAGGCGTTGTGCTGCAAGGACGCCGTGGGCAATGGCCAGATGCTCACGGCCCTATCGGCGTTGCTGCATGGCGGATCGTTTGTGGATCAAGGGTTTGCGGCCCAACTGCGTCAGCCGCTCCATTCCGGCAGCCGCTTTGGCAGCCCCAGCTGCCTCACCCGGCGGGAGAGGCTGGTGCTGGAGCAGCTCAGCACGGGCTTCAACAGCGATGAAATTGCCCATCGGTTGGCCTTGCGGCCCGACACGGTGCGCCGTTATTTGAGTGATGCCTACCAGAAGATCGGCGTGCGTGATCGCACCCAGGCTGCCCTGTGGTGCGTGGGCCATGGCTTGGTGACCCAGCGTGATTTGCAGCAGGTGTTTGCCGTGGGGCCATCGGCAGCAACTGCAGTGGGGGATGGCCCGGGGGCACCGCCAGCTCCTGGGCCGTAGCTGGGTCGAGGCGGATCGGCTCCGCCAGCTGCAGCTGCTTGCCCATAAACGGCAGATAGAGGCTGGTGTTTCCCGTGCTCGCATACAGCGCCATCTCAGTGACTTCGGCGATGGCCGTGATCCAGGGGCTGGTGGCCTGAATCGCCGCGAGGTGGCTCACCTGCTGGGCGATGGCCTCTGGCAGGGCCAGCGGCATCCAAAAGCCGCGCTCGCAGGCATTGCGCAGGGCGTGGCGATGGTGGGGGCAGAGCAAGAGTTGGAACTCCATGGTGGGCGAAGCAGCTGCCCCCAGTGGTAAGTGAATTGGCGCGATGCTCCTACCCACAGATCACGTCCAACCGCTTGCATGGGTGTTGGGGATGGGGCCCCACAGTTGTGGGACTGGGCCAGTCAAATAGGCGCTAGGGGGCCCGGCTGGAAGTGCGTGAGGGCCGCTTTTCTTTGCACTGTTTTCAGATCAGTAGGCAAGAGATTGGCCCCTGTTTGTGCACCTTTTTGGGAACACTAAAGGGTGTTTGTTGGATCGAATGGCCATGGCTCACTCCCCCAATCCCAAGCCCCAACGTCGGGTGATGGGCAACGCTGAACGCCAATTTGCCCTCACCCATCTCAACCTCGCCCGCCAGCAGGCCCATGCCTTTGCCCGCCGCCATGGGCTGGCGGTGGAGGAGTTGCTCGGGCCCGCCTACGAGGGCCTGTGCAAGGCCGCCCTCGGCTTTGATCCCAGCCGCGGCTGGAAACCCTCCAGCTATGTGGTGCCCAAGGTGAAGGGTGAGTTGTTGCATCACCTGCGCGATACCAGCTATCTGCCGCGCATCAGCCATCGGCTGCGGGAGCTGTGGCAGCGGGGCCGCCGTTTCCTGCCCATGGCGCTCGAGGACCGGCAGATTGCCGAGCGGTGTGGGGTGAGCCTGGCGGAGTGGTTGGACTGCCGCCAAGCCTGCGGTTTGCCGCCGATCAGTCTGGGCTGATTACGCCGCCAGCAGGTGATCGTTGGGGTGCGGGTGATGGGCGCTGTATTTGGCGTTCAGATACTCGCACTGCAGCACAAACAACAGGCGCTCTTCGTCTTCGCTGCTCAGCACGTGGAGAATGTCGCCCTCCTTGGTGACCACATCGTGATGCTGAATCCGGGAGGGATCCACGTTGAACCGGGTCACAAACCCGGAACGCAATCGATACAAATGGTGCATGACTAGCCAGAGGCTCGGCCCGGTTGTACGGCCTGGCCAGCGGCGGTCAAGAGAAGAAAAGTGGAAGGTGTGGTCGATGGC
>CAYFKI010000049.1:0-1589 GCA_964343525.1 uncultured Cyanobium sp. | reverse complement strand
CTATTTCGAATAGTTCTCCAGGGTGTTGAGGCCCTTGCGCAGCAGCTCCTGGCCCTGATCGAGCAGGCGTTGTTTGTCGCTGTGGAAGGTGCAGCTGGTGGTGCGGTATTGCACGGTGCGGCTGAAGGGCACGTACCAAACGGCGCCCAGCTTGCAGAAGTTGCGGCCGTTTTGCTGGGGCACACCCACCAGCGCCTCACCGCCCAGGCAGCGGTAACCACCCTGGCCTTCCTTCACGCAAGGGCCGAGGTTTTTGAAGAACACGTCTTTGCCCTGCAGCCGGTAGGTCTCGTTGGCGTAGCCGGCAAAGGACACCGGATTGGGGCTGAAGGGGGCTGCCAGCACCGGCCCGCTGCCCAGCAGGGCTGTGAGGGCTGTCAGGGCCAGGGGGATAGGGCGCAGGGCCATCGAGATCACGCTTGCTCGCGTACCAGAGGTGGCCATTCTGAAGCAACCTGGAGGGGAGCCCGTTCTGCCGCTGGCGCTCTGCCGCTGGTCCTGCCATCTGATGACCCTCAGCTTTCGCGAACTCCAGCAGCAGCTCAGGCCTGAGTGGGGCCGGGAGCACGACGGCAACGGCGTCGACTTTGATCTGTTGATGGTGCCCTCGCTCACCATGGATCCGGCCCAGATGGCCCTGGTGACCGGCGCCCACCACTACGAGGAGCGCCAGCTGTTTTCGCTGATTCGGCTGCGCGATCCCGGGGTGCGGGCCATCTATGTGACCAGCAAGTTGCTGCCTGAATTGGTGGTGGATGCGGTGCTCGAGCTGTTGCCTGGGGTGCCCACCTCCCACGCCCGCCGGCGCCTGCACCTGTTTGATGCCGACGACGCCTCCAACCGCCCGCTCACCGAAAAACTGCTGGAGCGCCCGGCCCTGTTGGCGCGCATCAAGGAGCTGCTGCGGCCTGGCCGCAGCTTCCTGGCCTGCTATGTGGTGACTGAGCTGGAAAAGCGGCTCTCGGAGCTGTTGCAGGTGCCGCTCTTGGGCACCGATCCAGCCTTAGGCCACTGGGGCAGCAAGGCCGGCAGCCGCGAGCTGTTTGCCCGCTGCGGCGTGCCCCATCCGCCCGGTAGCGCCCTGGCCTACAACCTCGACGACCTCGCTGAAGCCACCGCCGAGCTGTGGGAAGCCCACCCCGGCCTGCGCCGCTGCGTGGTGAAGCTCAACGAGGGCTTTAGCGGTGAGGGCAATGCGCCGTTGGCTCTCGAACCGCTCCAATTGGCCGAGCTCTCTGGGGCCGAACGGCGCCGGGTGATCCGTGAGGCCCTGGACACCTTGCCGATGCCGGCGGCCTCCTGGCGGGAGCTGGTGCGTAGCACCGGCGCCCTGGTGGAGGCCTGGCTGGAGGGCGGTGAGGCGCTCAGCTCGCCGAGTGTGCAGGGCACGATTTACCCCGGTGGGGCGGTGGAGGTGCTCTCCACCCACGAGCAGATCCTGGGGGGTCCGAGCGGGCAAACCTACCTGGGTTGTTGCTTTCCGGCCGCCGATGCCTACCGGCTGGAGCTGATGCGCCATGGCCGGGCGGTGGGTGAGGCCCTGGCCAGTGAAGGGTGCCTGGAGCGCTATGCGGTGGATTTCATTGCCC
>CAYFKI010000048.1:889-8066 GCA_964343525.1 uncultured Cyanobium sp. | reverse complement strand
CCCATCCCCTGGCGGGGGTGCATGGGGTGAACAACGCGATCTTGGTGGAAGGCGACCCGGTGGGTCAGGTGATGTTTTACGGACCGGGTGCTGGGGCGGGCCCCACGGCCTCCGCGGTGGTGGCCGACATTCTCAACATCGCCGGCATACGCCAGGTGGGCGGGCCCGATGCCCAGCTCGATCCCCTGCTCGCGGCGGGGAGCTGGCGCCCCTGCCGCCTGGTCGAAAGCGCCCGCACCACCCACCGCAATTACGTGCGGCTGCGCACCAATGATGCGGCTGGGGTGATTGGCCAGATCGGCACTTGCTTTGGCCAGGCCGGGGTGTCGATCCAATCGATCGTGCAACTGGAAACCCAGGGCGACCGGGCCGAGATCGTGGTAATCACCCACGACGTGCTGGAAGCCAACTTCCAGGCAGCCCTCAGCGCCATCCACAACCTGGCCGACGTGCAAGCGGTGGCGGCCTGCCTGCGGGCCCTCTGAACCAACCCCTAGCGCAGCTGATGGGGCCGATCAGACCTGCCAATCACGCCGACCTGGCCGAAGCGGCCGGCGACAGGCCACAGTGGAACAACAATCGAAAGCAATCCTTAAGCGCCAAGCCGCCCTGTGGGCATCCCCGCACCTGGGCTGGCTTCTGTATCGAACAGAACCTTTCTTAGGGAGCAGGGTCTCCAGGATTGATCCATTCCCTTGTTGCCATGCAGCTTCGGCTGCATCCACCCCATCCAGCTCACCAGCTTTTTCCACTCCGCTTTCATCACCCCACCGATACGCCTTCCCCATCGCCCCCTCGGCATGACTTCGCCTTCTTGTTCCACCGCAGACCCCAAGCTCCACCAGGGAGCCTGTGTGACGTTGGACTCCGATGATCAGCTTTATCAGGTGATTGGCATCGACGACCACCACGACCGCTGCTGGCTCCGCCGCTGGCCCCTCAGCCGCCAAGGTTCGGAAGTGTTTGAAATTTCCCTGCAGCACGTGCAGCCCGCCCAGCCCCATCGCTCTTGAATGGGGCTTCCTTGAGCCTCTGCCATTGCCACGGGCGCTGCGGCTGATCCCCCTGGTGATGGCCCTTGGGCTGGTCGGCTGTCAGAGCCGCACCAGCAACGGCAGCCACCTGGTAGTGGCCAGCAAAAACCGGATCGACACCGTGGATCCAGCAGGCGCTTACACCTTCGGCGCCATGCAGCTGCTCAGCGCCATCGGCGATCCGCTGTACGCCATCTCAGCCCGGGGCAAGATCGAGCCCCGCCTGGCGGTGGCCATGCCCCAGGTGAGCGCCGATGGCCTCACGGTGCGGGTGCCCCTGCGCCAGGGCGTGCGCTTCCACGACGGCACCGCCTTCAACGCCGAGGCGATGGTGTTCACCCTGCAGCGGTTCCTGGCGATCGGAAAACTCAGTTACCTGCTGGGCGATCGCGTTCAAAGCGTGAGAGCCGCAGGCCCCTACAGCCTCGAGCTGCGGCTCAAGCGACCCTTCAGCCCGATCGCGCCCCTGCTCAGCGCGGTCAACCTCACCCCCCTCTCCCCCACGGCCTACCGGCAGTACCGGCGGCGGTTCCTCAACGACCGCTTCGTGGGCACGGGGCCCTACCGGCTCAGCTTCTTCCGCGATCAGCAGCAACGGCTGGAGCCCTTTACGGGCTATTGGGGCCGCAAGCCAGCCAATGGCGGCATCGACCTGGTGGCCCTCAGCAATTCCACCGCCCTCTTTGGCGCCCTCACCAGTGGGGAGGTGGACGTGCTGCTCTCCACCAGCCTGGAGATTGATCAACAGGCCGCCCTGCACCGCTCTGCCCTGCGGGGCCAGCTCAAGGAGGGGCAAGGGCCGGCCCTGGAAATCGGCTATCTCACCCTGCTCACCGACCAACCGCCGTTGCAACGGCCCCTGGTGCGGCGGGCGGTGGCCCTCAGCCTGGATCGCACCACCATCAGCCGCCGCGTCACCCTGGGGCTACGGCCGCCCTTGCAGGATCTGGTGCCCCCCAGCCTGGCGGGCAGTGTTCCCAGGGCCTGGCCCAGCTACAACCCCCAGGCGGCCAGATCGCTGTACCGGCAAGCCGGCTACTGCCGCGGCCAACGGCTGCATCTGCCCCTCACCTTCCGCTCCAATGTGCCGAGCGACCGGCTGTTTGCCCTCACCTGGCAGGCCCAGTTGCGCCAAGACCTGGGCGACTGCGTAACCCTCGAGGTGAGCGGCATGGAAGCCACCACTGCCTACCGCCAGCTCGGCCAGGGGGCCTTCCCGTTGATCCTGCTGGATTGGATGGGCGACTTCCCGGATGCCGACAACTATCTGGTGCCCCTCCTGAGCTGCGACCAGGCCCAAGGCCAGCGCTGCCTCCAGGGGGGTAGCGCCGCCAGTGGCAGTTTCTGGACCCGTCCAGGCCTGCAGCAGGAGCTGCAACGCAGCGCCAGCCTGCGGGGCGAAGCCCGCACGGCCCTGCTGCAACGCATCCAACGCCAGGCCGCTGCCGCCACGCCCTACCTGCCGCTCTGGCTGGTGGCCCCCAGGGCCTGGGCCCAGCGCACCATCAGCCAACCCCAGTTCGATGGATCGGGGCGTCTGCTGCTGCAGAACCTCCGCCAAAGCGGTTTGGGCCGATGAGCAGCCCCCGGGCCCTGGTTCGCTACCTGGCGGCGCGGCTGGCCCTGGCGCCGGTGATGCTGTGGCTGATCGCCAGCTTGGTGTTTTTGCTGCTGCGGGTGGCCCCGGGGGATCCGATTGACGCCCTGCTCGGCACCCGCGCCCCGGCCGCAGCGCGCGCCGCCCTGCGGGCCCAGCTGGGGCTGGATCAACCCCTCTGGATCCAATACGGTCACTTCCTCGGGCATCTCCTGCGCGGCGATCTGGGCCAATCGCTCACCAACCAGGAACCGGTGCGCGCCGTGATTGGCCAGAGCCTCCCAGCCAGCTTGGAACTGGGGATTGTGGCCCTGGCCCTGGCCGCTGTGGTGGGCTTGGCCGTGGGGTTCTCGGGGGTGGCCCGCCCCGAGGGAAAGGTGGATTTGGGAGGACGGCTGTATGGCATCGGCACCTATGCCCTGCCGCCCTTTTGGGCGGCCATGGTGGTGCAGCTGGTGTTTGCCGTGTGGCTGGGATGGCTGCCGGTGGGCGGCCGCTTTCCTCCCACCCTGCTGCCCCCCACGGGCTCGGGCTTTTACCTGCTCGACAGCCTGCGGCTCGGCATCAGCCAGGGCCAATGGCAATCCCTCGCCGGAACGGTGCGGCACCTGGTGCTGCCGGCCAGCACCTTGGGGTTGCTATTGAGCGGCATCTTTGCCAATGCCCTGCGGCTCAATCTGCGCCGGGCCCTCGATTCCGATTACGTGGAGGCCGCCCGCAGCCGAGGGCTTGGCGAAGCCAGGGTTGTGCTGCGCCATGCCCTACCCAACGCCCTGCTGCCCGTGCTCACAATCACCGGGATCACGGTGGCCTCCCTGATTGGGGGCGCCCTGTTGATTGAGGTCACCTACTCCTGGCCCGGCATCGCCTTCCGCCTGCAGGAAGCCATTGGCCAGCGCGACTATCCCCTGGTGCAGGGCATCGTGGTGGTGATCGCGGCCCTGGTGGTGGCCGTCACGGTGGTAGTGGATCTGGTGGTGGCCCTTCTGGATCCCCGCATCCGCTTCTAGGGCCAGGGTTTCACCAACCCCTGCCAGCGGCGGGCCATGGCTGGATCCAGCACATAGGCGCTCACGCCGTCCTGGGAACGGCGCTGGGGGGGCAACAGAAAGGGGTACTCGAACCCCAGCAAAAATTCCGTGGTGAGATTGAGCACCAACTCCTGCACCTTGCGGGGATCGCGGCCCACCAGCTCCTCCCCCAACCGAAACAGGGGCTGTTGCTGGTTCTCCACGCGCACCATCGAAAAGTGACTGCCGCCATCCACCACCACCAGCCGGCTACGGGGTTGGTTGGCGTGGGCAAACAACTGCAGCTGCTCCTGGACCGGGGGGGTCACCAGGTCGACGCTGCCGCCCACCATCAACACCGGAACGCTGAGATCGGCCAAGCCCTCATGGGGCCACAACAGGCTGCCAAAACCGTTGAACGCCACCACCCCCAGCACGGGCACCGGAGCAGCCGATGGGCCGGCCGAGGCCTGGGCGCCATCGCCTGTGATGCGGGGGAGCTGGCATTGGAGCAGGGCCGAAAGGTTGGCCAGGGGCAGCTCGCTCTTGGCGGCGCCACAGCGACGGGCCATGCCTTTTTCCGGGGTTAAGCCGGTGGCCATCAGGGCCGCCAAGGCGCCCAGGGAATGGCCCATCAACACCACCCCCTGGCGGCCGGTGGGTTCGGGGCCAAGGGGCGGCAAGGCCCCCTCCCGTTGGGCCAAGAGCACCGCCTGGATATCGGCCAGACGCAGCGGCAGGGCCTCTGCCCCCGGCGGCGGGCTCAACCCCACCAACGACTCCTGCAGGGCCTTGTCGTCGCTACCGGGATGCTCCAACAGCACCACCGGCCAGCCCGCCTGGGCCAAGCCCCGGGCCAACCAGCGCAGCTGGCTGGTGTTGCCCCCCAAGCCCGGCATCAACAAAACCCAGGGTCCGGGCTTGCGTTGGGAGCTGGGCCAGATTTCCAGGGGCAGCGGCACGGCCCGGTGGGCCACCGCCAGGTTGACCACCACGGGCTGCGGCTGGGAACCGATCCCCCCCGCAAAGGCGATGGAATGGCGGCTGGGCAACGGCAGGGAGCGCAACTTGCGCAGGGCCTCGCCCTGTTGCTGCACCTGGCCGCGCCAGCGATCGGCGAACTCCAGCAAGCGATCCAGGTGGAGCGTTAACTGCTCAGACGGCAGGGCCCGCAACACATCCAGGGCACTCACCTGGCTCTGGCGCTGCAGCAACTGGCGCAGGGTGGCGAACAGCAACGGGGCCGTGCTGGTGCCATCGGCCGTGGTGAGCACCGCCCCCAGGGCCTCCACCAGGGGCTCCCCCGCGGGGCTGCGCAGGAGCTGCAAACCGAAGCTCTGTTGTTTGAGCAAGGGGGCCTGGAGCACCCGCTGCAGGCCCTGGCGATCGGCCGGGTCGATCAACCGCAGCCACAATTCCAAATCGCCCGATGCATGGCCGGGATCGGAGGCCCAAGCCGCCAACTCCTGAAGATCCACCGGCAGCGACAAGCCATCCAGGCGCAGCTGGATCTGGCTCGCGGCCAAACCCGGCGGCGCGAGCAGCAAACTGGCCAGCAGAGCCCCGATGCAGCGAAGGCGGTTTGACATCACCTCAAACAGGCAGCGGGCGCAACGCTTGGTGGCACCAGTTTCCCGCGGCCCTGCGCGAGGTGGCACTGATCCGCCTGGTGGCGTCGGTGGGGGCTGGCGGGGTGCTGTATCTCACACCTCTGGTCTTTCACCACGATGCCTTTTCGGCCCAAGCCGTGACCCTGGGCATTGGCATGGCCGCCCTGGCCGGCACGGTGGGGCGCTTGGTGAGTGGTGTCTTGCTCGATCGCGGATGGTCGTGCTCCTTTCCAGTACTGCTGGCCTCGCTGGCGGCCGCCCTCGGCGACAGCCTGTTGTTCAAGGCCCACCACTTCCAGGGCTACGGCATCGGCCAGGTGTTGCTGGGGATTGCGGCCGGCCTCTATTGGCCCGCCATTGAGCTGGCGGTGCCCCTGAGCTGCTCTGTCGGGCCCCAACCAATCCCCTCAGCGAGGGGCTATGCCTTGGTGCGCAGCGGCGATGCCATCGGCATTGCGGCTGGAGCCCTGCTGGGAGCCCTGATGGCCGGGGCGGGACACCTGCGGGCGATCTATGCGGTGGATATCAGCTGTGTGGTGGTGGTGGCCCTGCTGTTGGTGCTGCGCCCCCTACCAGCGGCAGCGAAGCGCCCCAGCCCCGCCAACAGCCCAGACGCGTACCACTGGCTTGCGCCCCTGCTGCCCGTGTTCGCCATCACGCTGCTAGCCACGGCGCTGCCGGCCCTGATGCAAAGCGCCCTCCCGCTGGATTTGGTGCATGGGGGGTTGCTGCGCCCCCGCCTCGATGAGAGCCATGGCGCCCTGTTGATCGGCCTGCAACTGAGCCTGCTCGTGCTGATCCAGTGGCCTGTGGGGCAGTACCTGGCCCGGCGGCCTGTGGCCGTGGGCCTGGGCACCAGCTTGGTGGCGTTTGCCATTGGCACCCTGCTGCTGGCCCTCTCGGCCTTCAGCCGCCATGGGATCGCGGTGGTGCTGCTGGCCCAACTGCCCTTGGCCCTGGGCGAAGCTGCCTTTCTGCCGATTGCCACCGAGGCGGTGATCGAACTCACCCCCAAGGAGCATCAGGGCCTGGCCATGGCCCTGTTTTCCCAGTGCTTTGCCCTCAGTGCCCTGGGGGCCCCGCTCGTGGCCGGCTGGGCGCTCGACGGCTTGGGCAATGGGATTGTGCTGTGGAGCGGCACGGCCCTGCTCTGCCTGGCAGGACTCGGCCTCCTCAGGCACCTCAAGCCGAAGCCGGAGGCTGCTTGACGGTCCAAGCCTCATGGGGCAGGGGCTCGGTGCCGTACTCCCAATCGTCGTAATCGGGATCGTTGCGGATCTTCTGGTGCAGCTCCTTTTGCGCCGCAAAGTCGTGGGGCGCGGTGGCGTCGGCAACGGACTCCACAGATGGTGTGGGCTCGCCAGCGGATGGGGACACGGGTTCAGACGTCATGGCGGCACTCGGGCTGGATCCATTTTGGGGCAGCCTGCCCAGCCCTGAGGTGGCCATCGCCACCGGGCTAGTCGTCACAGCAGCTCCAATCGCTGATGCCGGTGTGCAACCACTGGCGCTCCCGCTCCGAGAGCTCGCGGTAGGCCACACCACAGCGACAGGAGCCATCCAAGCCTTCGGGATAGCGCCTGGCGCACAAAAACCAGGCATGCACCTGATCCACCTCCTCCGGATCGAGGGAAGCCAGCTCAGCCATCCTGAGAACCCTCCATTGGCGGAGATTGCTGTCCCTGAAACGGGTTCCTGAAACGGGTTCAGACGTTAAACAGAAACTCCATCACATCCCCCTCGGCCACCACATACTCCTTGCCCTCGGCCCGCAGCCAGCCTTTGTTGCGTGCTTCCGCCAGGGAACCCGCCTCCAGCAGCTGCTGGTAGCCAATGGTTTGGGCGCGGATGAAGCCCCGCTCGAAATCGGTATGGATCACACCCGCCGCCTGGGGGGCTGTCATGCCGGCCTTGATGGTCCAGGCC